>VGML01000048.1 GCA_016866415.1 Bacteroidota bacterium
TTTAAGTCAATGATGTGAATTCCTTTTTTCTCCTCAAAAATGTAAGGAGCCATTGCTGGATGCCACTTTCTTTTTAAGTGTCCAAAATGAACACCTGCTTCCAATAAAGTTTCGAAATTTAATTTTGACATTCTATTATTTTGTTTACGTTCCTAAATATATTAGAGCAACAGAGGAGAGGATTCTTGAGATCAATTTTCTCCAAAGTTTGGATGCTAAACAGCCAGTTCGATTAACGTTTCGAGAACTGGAATTTCTTACGAGCTTTCGGTTGACCTGGTTTTTTACGCTCTACCATTCTTGGATCACGTGTCATTAAACCGTCTGCTCTTAAAACTGGTTTGTAGTCTGCTGAAATTTCAACTAACGCTCTTGAAATACCTAATCGAATTGCTTCCGCTTGACCATTAATTCCACCACCAGCTACATTAACTTTAACATCGTATTGTCCTACGGTTTCTGTTAAAATAAATGGTTGGTTAACTTTTGCTTGCAGTACATCAACTGGAAACATTTCATTCAATGATTTTTTATTTATTGAAATATTACCTTTTCCCTTTGTCAAGTATACACGAGCAACAGCGGTTTTTCTTCTTCCTAAAGCATTAATTACTTCCATATTCTTTATTTCAGTGTGTCTAGATTTAATGATGTTGGTTGTTGAGCTTCATGTTTGTGCTCGGAACCTTTATAAACTTTTAAATTTCTATATAAATTACGTCCTAAAGTATTTTTAGGAAGCATACCTTTTACTGCTTTTTCGATTAATCTTTCAGGGTGATTTTTCAACATGTCCTTGGCAGCTGTAAAATGCTGTCCACCAGGATAACCCGAAAATCGAACATATTCTTTGTCTTCTAACTTTGTTCCTGAGAAGGAAATTCTTTCTGCGTTAATAACTATAACGTTATCTCCACAATCAGCATGAGGGGTGAAACAAGTCTTGTACTTACCTCTAATGATTTTCGCAACTTTACTTGCTAATCTTCCAACTGTTTGACCTTCAGCATCAACAATAAACCACTTTTTGTCAGCGGTTTCTGTGTTTCCAGATATCGTTTTGTAACTTAGTGTATCCACGGTTTATAATTATTATAAAAACTTATTTACCTAAAAATAGGGGTGCAAAGATACAACTATTGTTTTTAATAACAAGAAAAACAAGAAAAAAATAAGAGAAAAAATTATTTCTTTTTAAATGAATTAATCGCGTTGAATGTAAAGTCACTTAAAACTAGTTTACCACTCATGGCTGCACGATCTAAAAGTAACGTGTCCCAGTGTTCAGTTCCTTGCCAAAAAATTGATTTAAGCATGGTCATAGCCTTCGGATTTGATTTTGAAAGTTGATTTGCTAATCTATTTATTTCTTTGTTCAGTGAGAGTGTATCATCAAACAACTCAACATAAAGGCCTTTTCGTTTTGCCCAATCAGCAGATCTCCATTCTGTTGCATTAATTGCCAACTCGCTCATAGCTGCCAAACCGATTTTTCTTTCTACTGCAGGTCCAACAACAAAAGGTCCTATTCCAACAGCTAACTCTGATAATTTCACATCTGCATTAGATGTTGCTAAACAATAATCAACAGCTGAAGCAATTCCAACTCCCCCACCTACAGCTCTGCCATGCACACGACCAATAATAAATTTCGGGCATTTACGACACGCGTTAATTACTTTTGCGAAACCAGAAAAGAATTTATTTCCCGTTTCCAAATCTTTAATCGATATGAGCTCATCGAAACTTGCTCCTGCGCAGAAAGCTTTATCACCAGTGGACTGAAGGATAATTACTTTAACTGTTTCGTCTTTCCCCATTTTTTCAATGGTGTCAGCAAGTTTTTGAAGTATTTTACCCGGTAGTGAATTACTCAATGGGTGCCCAAAAGTAATTGTCGCAATCCCATTATCTGAGATAGTGGAGTCAACGAAACCTTGTTCAATAGCGTCTGACATTGTTTGTATTATTTTAGAGAAAAGTTATCAGTTCCAATTAAAGTTCCATCACAATAAACCTTTACCTTGTAATTTCCTTTTGAAGCAGTTTCACTTTTCAGATCATAATAAATTGTAACATCAACAGCTTGATTGGAATAATCAATATCTTTTTTATCAGAGAAAACCATGGTGCCACTTTCTGAATTGAATTTATTATTTGGGCTAGCTTGGAATACCTCTCCATCAGGACCAATTATTTGCATGTAAACAGATTTTCTTCCGGGTGTAGTGAGTGAGTTTTCGGAAATTGTAAAACTACTTCTAAACTGTATTGCATTTTTAGCTTTTTCAGTAGGTTCAGTCGTTTTATTCAATTTCATTCTTAGAGCCTCTGATTTAAATCCATAAGCTTGTAAGCGACTGCCTAATTTTATTTTTTCGCCTTTTTCCTCAGCCTCTTTTTTGAACTGATCTCGTTCATTGGACGTTTCGGTGAGTTTGGTTGTGGTTTGATCCAAATCTGAGGTTAGTTTTATGTTCAATGTATTCAATGAATCAATTTGTCGTACATAGCTTCGCATAATTCCACGAAGTGTTTCATTTTCTTTTCGTAGTTTATACAATTCAGATGCCGATAGCTTTTTATTCGAATTCAGCTTATCCAAAAGAGTTTGAATTTGAGCTTTTTGCAGGTTTAGACTGTCTGCTTTGGATTTATCTTTTTCAATTAATTTATCGTATGTTGCTAACATATTTTTAAAATCTTTTTTCAAATCATTGGACATATTTCCAACATAGCCTTGCATCATATCGTTCATTCCTTGCATATCAGATTTTAAAATGATGTTTTCGTTGTTGCAATTGTTGAATTCTTTCCTTTTAACAGAATAGAGATAGGCGAAGACTGCCAAACAAGATAATAGTAATAGAATTATTATCAAATAAATACCGTTTGAACTTCTTTCATTTTGTTGCTCGCTCATAAGATGGTTTTTTTGTCAAAGTTATAAATAGTTGCTCCGTTATAATCATAATAAATTAAAAAAGTTATGATAAGTTACGGGTTAAAAAGATCGAACTATTGCTAATTGATTATTAAGGAAACGATTTCCTTAGTTAGGTTTTTTCTTGAATACTTTTCAATTTCAGACATATTTACATCTTGATTAATATTCTGAAAAAAATCTTGTAAAGAATGCGTGATGTTTTTATTGTTTATTAAAACCATTGTTGAATTATTGAGGATTTTTGCAGCATCGCCATCTTCTGGCCCAATGAAAATAATCGGTCTCTTTGCGGCCAAGTATTCAAATAGTTTACCAGTTAAAATTCCTTTGTTTTCCTCTGAGTTAGGTATTATTAACAAAAGGGCTTTCGATTCAAGCATGTAATCAATTGCTTTTTTATGTTCCACGTAGGAAATGAATTCCACGCGTTGTGAAAAATCAGAGTTTAAAATTTGTTTTTTTACTTTTTCAAAAACGTTGCCTACAAATCGTAATCGCCAATTCGGATTCTTATCAGAAAATTGTTTGAATTCACTCAGAAAGCTGTTTATTGGATAAGAGGATCCAAGATTTCCTATGTAACTGATGTAATTGTAATCTGATTCAATTGGTTCTTTATTTTGAAAGTCCGCTTCATCATATCCATTTGGAATAATTGAAATTTTTGAACTAATTCTTTGGTATCGGTTTGTAAATAGTTCAGCAATCGATTCGCTAACGACAATAACCTTGTCAGCGCTTTTAAGACATTTTTCCTCCAATCTTCGATCTAAATTCTCTGCCCATTTTGTTCGATACAATTCTTTGTTATAATAAATATCGGTCCAAGGATCTCTTAAATCAGCAATCCATCTGAGATGAAATTTGTTTTTTAACTCTAACCCGATTAATTGAGAGGAGTGGGGTGGGGATGTGGTGATTACACAATCCAATTGATGTTTTGAAATTAGTTCTTCTGCTTTTTTAATTGCGAATTTATTCCAACCTATTCGTGCATCAGGAATAAAAAAATTACCTCGAATAAATCGCATACATCGCTCAATTAAATTGGGCTTAGAATCTCCGGCAAATCCACTTTGTGGAACTTTACGCTGTCTGATTTTCGAGTATATTTTAAAAGGACTTTTTGCTTTTGTGCTGTGAATTTCAATTCCTTTTGGAATATCTGAAATCAAGGATTCATCAAGAACAGGGAAACTTGCGAATTCCGGATCAACAGTCAATATAATGGGTTCGATTCCGAATTCTCTAAAATACTTTACGAATTTCAGCCATCTTTGTACACCACTTCCTCCGCTTGGTGGCCAATAATAAGTTATGACTAAAACTTTTTTCATTAGAAATTCGATGGACTTAATTTGAAAGCTGTTTCGATTCAAATTTAATGATTAAACGTTAAGTTTTCTTTCTGAACAAAAAAACTATCTTTGTTTTCAGAGCTTATGGGAATAATTCAAAAAGAGGCGCTTCGAATAACGTTACTTTCATATGCAGGTATTGGAATTGGGACCTTGAACCGTGCGGTTCTGTTCGTTATTTGTTTTACCACCGAGCAAATTGGACTCGTAAATATAATCGTTGCAACAGGATTGTTATTTGCTCAAGTGGCTAATTTAGGGTCAATCGCAGGGATTCTTAAATTCTTTCCCTATTTTAAAAACAACAAAAATCGACATTATGGATTTGTGTCCTTAATGCTTATTTATGTTTTTGTTGGAGTTCTAATTTGTTTAGGAGTATTTTTAGGTTTCAAATCCGTTATTCAAGGACTTTATTTGGAGCGATCACCAATGATTATTGAGTATTATTTTTGGGTTATCCCAATAGGAGTCTCCTATGTTGTTTTTCAATTTTTTGAAGCACTTTTAAGATCAAGACAAAAGAACATTTTAGCTGTTTTTATTTTCGAAGTGCTCTTGAGGTTAATCATTACTTTTTTATTGATCATTTTACTTTTAAAATTCATATCGTTTGAGCAATTCGTAATCTTAAACAGCTCCATTTACGTCATACCAACACTAATCCTACTTATTTATTCCATTAAGATCGGTGAATTTAGTCTTACTTTCAAGAAAATTTCCATTTCAAAAAAATACCAAAAGATTTTAATACAATATTCGATTTTCATGTATATCAACAATCTTGGAATTCTGTTGATTTCCAATTTGGATATCATGATGATAGCTAAATATTTAGGCCTTTCCGAAACAGGGATTTACTCAACCATTTTCTTTGTAGTTAGTGCTATTCTGATTCCTTTTAAGTCGATTGTCAAAATTTCAATTCCAATTGTAGCTGAGCAATGGAAATATAAAAGAATGGATGAAATGGAAAGTCTTTACAAGAAAGTGAGTTCCGTAAGTTTATTGATTGGCTCATTTTTCTTTTTGATAATTTGGTTAAATGTTGATTTTCTATTTGCCATTCCGGGAAAGGAATTCTTAACGGGCAAGTGGGTGTTTTTTTTCCTAATGTTGGGTCGTTTGACAGATATGTATTGCGGGATAAATAGTGTTATCTTTTTAACATCGAAAAAATATAAATTCGAAGCTTTTTTTACTTTGGTAATGATTTTCGCGATTTATTTTTTAAATCTGTGGTTAATTCCCAGTTTAGGTATGGTTGGCGCTGCAATTTCGACTGGTTTAACTATAATCATCTATAATCTAGTCAGGCTAATTTTCATATATAAAATATACAAAATTCACCCTTTTGCAAAAAAACAGATTAATTTGATTTTACTCGGGCTATTAACATTTTTGGTTGGAGAAGCGATTTCAGAGATCGTTTCAAATGGTATTCTTTTGTTACTCATTGAAACCTGCATTGTATTTCTGTGCTTTCTACTTCCTATTTATGTTTTTAAAATAGAAGAAGAATCAGTCAATTACGCCAATAAGTTTATAGCGATTTTAAAAAGCAAATTAGTAAAAAGTTAAATCTTCAATTATAAAACAAGTTTTTTAACTTCAGCAATTGCCTCTTTCAAGCCTTCCTTTTTCTTGCCGCCTGCAGTCGCAAAAAATGGCTGTCCTCCTCCGCCACCTTGAATGTGAGTCGAAATTTCGCGAATAATTTGAGATGCGTTCATCTGTTTTTCTTGTACAAGATTTTCAGAAATTATTAAACTCAAAGCACATTTGTCATTTTCAGTATTTCCAATGATTCCAATGAAATTATCCGTTTCATTTTTTAATTGAAAAAGTAAATCTTTAATCGAATTTGTATCCAGTTCAACGATTTCGCCCAAAAAATTAATTGAACCCAAACTTTGTATTTTGGATTTAAGCTCTGATTTTAACCCTTTTGCCTTTTCACGAAGCAATTGTTCAACTTCTTTGTTTAGTTGTTGATTTTTAGAAATCAAATCCTCGATTGCTTTTGATAAGTCTTTTGGATTTTTCAGTAAACTGGCAATTTCATCTAGTTTTTCTGCCTTATCACGGAAGTACTTTTCGGCTGTGGGCCCAGTAATTGCCTCAATTCTTCGGATTCCAGCCGCAACAGCTGATTCTGAAGTGATTTTGAACAAGCCAATTTTCCCAGTTGAGGATACATGAATTCCGCCACATAATTCTACGGATTCGCCAAATTGAATGACGCGTACATTTTCACCATATTTTTCACCAAATAATGCCATCGCTCCCAACGCTTTTGCTTCTTCAATTGGAACTGCGCGTCTTTCATTTAAAGCAATATTTGAATGAATTGCTTCTCCAACAATTGCTTCAATTTGTGCCATTTCTTCATCTGTAACTTTTGAGAAATGTGAAAAGTCAAAACGCAAATAATCCGAATTGACTAATGAGCCTTTTTGTTCAACATGTGTTCCAAGTACTTTTCTTAAAGCAAAATGCAATAGGTGAGTGGCTGAATGGTTGTATGAAGTCAGTTCTCGTTTTTTAGTATTCACTTGCGCTTCAAATGTTCCAGTCAAATTTTCTGGAAGCTTATCTGTTAAATGAATAATTAAATTATTTTCTTTTTTCGTGTCGAAAATAGAAATAACAACTTCTTTGTTTTTCAAGGTTCCTTTGTCGCCAACTTGTCCTCCTCCTTCGGGATAGAAAGGAGTTTGATTTAAGACGAGCTGATAGAATTCTTTTCCTTTTTGAGAAACTTTACGGTATTTGATGATTTCAACTTCAGAGTTGGTATAATCGTATCCAATGAATGTTGTTTCTATATCCTGATTTACTTGAAACCAATCATCTGTTTCGACTGCTGTTGCGGCGCGTGAACGGTCTTTTTGAATTTGTAATTCTTTATTGAATCCTTCTTCATCGATGTTCAAAACATTTTCTCTCGCAATCAACGATGTTAAATCGACAGGAAAACCATAGGTGTCATACAATTCAAATACAGCTTCTCCGGAAATAACTTTGGTGTTTTGCGATTTCAGTTGAGCAATTAAATCATCAATTCGTTTGATTCCCAATTCAAGTGTTCTGAAAAAACTTTGTTCTTCTTCTTTGATTACTTTGAAAATCAGTTCCTTTTGATTGATCAATTCTTGATAAGGATTACCCATGATTTCTCCTAAAACCACAGATAAATCACAAAGGAAAGGTTCTTTTAGCCCAAGTGTTTGATATCCATATCGAACCGCTCTTCTTAGAATTCTGCGAATAACGTAACCTGCTCCATTGTTTGAAGGAAGTTGACCATCCGCAATTGAAAAAGCGATGGCGCGAATGTGATCCGCAATCACACGCAAAGCAATATCTGTCTCTTCTGATTTCCCGTAAGAGATTCCCGAAACACTTACTATCTGTTGAATCAACGTTTGAAATAAGTCGGTGTCGTAGTTACTTTGTTTTCCTTGCAAAGCCATTGAAAGGCGTTCCAATCCCATTCCAGTATCTACATGCGTTGCGGGCAGTGGTTCTAGACTACCATTCGCTTTTCGATTAAATTGCATGAAAACGTTATTCCATATTTCTATTACTTGTGGATGGTCGTTGTTTACCAAAGTCAATCCGTCAATCTTTTTGCGTTCGCTTTCATCTCTTAAATCGACATGAATTTCGGTGCAAGGTCCGCAAGGTCCTGTATCGCCCATCTCCCAAAAATTGTCTTTTTTGGATGCAAGGATTATTCGATTCTCAGCAATATATTTTTTCCAAATGTTATAACTTTCTTCATCTCTCGGAACATTGTCTTTTGCATCACCTTCAAAAACAGTGACATATAATTTATCCTTGGGTATTTCGTAAACTTCGGTAAGCAGTTCCCAGGCCCATGCAATCGCATCTTCTTTGAAGTAATCACCGAACGACCAATTTCCAAGCATTTCAAACATGGTATGGTGATAGGTGTCAACACCAACTTCTTCCAGGTCATTGTGTTTTCCGGAAACGCGAAGACACTTTTGAGAATTAGCGACACGTCTTTCCTTCGGGGTTTGATAGCCGAGAAAAAAATCTTTAAATTGATTCATGCCGGCGTTGGTAAACATCAAGGTTGGGTCGTTTTTTACAACCATTGGTGCTGAGGAAACAATTTGATGTCCTTTGCCTTCAAAGAAGTCGAAGAATTTTTGACGGATTTCGGAAACGGTCATTTTATGATTTTGAAAGGGCAAATTTAGGAAAAAGGCTGTTTATCGAATTGAATTTAAATGATTATTGCGTATTTGTTTTAATTTTGATTTAAGGTTTTTAAAAAAATAATCGTCTAATTTCACTTAAAAAGGTTTTATGAAAATTTCATTTTATATAATCTCTTTATTTTTTCTAAATACATTTTGGGCACAAGAAACTGCACCAACAAAATCGAAAAAGAAGAAAGAACAAGAGCAAGAAACCGGATGGAATTACAACGGTGGATTTCAAAAATTCGATCCAATTGAGCAAGAAACTGCTCCGGGTATGATCTTAATTGAAGGGGGATTTATAAAAGGAATGCAACTTCCAATGGACCTGAATTTTTCGAAAAGTGATTCATTAATAATTAAGACTAAATTAAATAGAAATGGATATTCTATTCCACCTTTTATATAGCGGAAAATGAGGTCACCAATAAAGAATATCGTGAATTTGTAGATTGGATTAAGATACGAAAGGCAATGGATTTGTTAGCAGCAAATTATCCTTCAAAAAGACTATCGAATGGTAATTACAATGAAGAAATTCCATTAGATTTTAAAGACCCTGTTCTTTTGGAATATTTTTCGCCAAATGGTGGTTACAAAGGAAACACAAACCAACTGATTTATAATTATTCGGTAACAATAAATGATTCAATAAAAAATGCTGTCTCTATTCAAGCGGCAATTTATCCGGACACACTTTGTTGGTTGAGGGAATATGATTTGAAAAATAAGAAGGGAATTATCAACTATTTAAGCGATACGAAATACAATGACTACCCCGTTGTCGGAGTAACATGGAATCAAGCAAAAGCCTATTGTCAATGGCGCTCGGATCGAGTAAATGAAAACATATTGCTTCGTGAGAGAATTATAGAGAAAAAATCCTATTATTTTACAACTGAATCCTATTTAAATACCGAATCTACCTACAACGGTCGAAAAGTTAAGAAAGAAGAAGGTATTTTATTACCTAACTTTCGTCTCCCAACTAATGCAGAATGGCAGTTTGCTGCTGTTTACTTGGATGATTCAAGCAATGTCAATCATTATTATCCTTGGGGCAGTAAAGAGGTTCGGGACAAAAAGGGAAAATTTCAAGCTAATTTTGGGAGAATTTTGGATCAAAATGGATTGATCATTAAAATGCAGGCCGAAGATGGGTTTTTATTTACTGCTCCAGTTGGTTCATATAAGCCAAATCAAACTGGATTAAATGATATGGCAGGAAATGTATCCGAATGGGTCGAAGATTTTTTTAAGTTAAATGAGGATTTTTTGTTTAAAGATTTGGATTCAAATACTGCCTTTCGGGCTGCCTATAAAATTCTTAGATATTCACAGTACATGGATTCAACGAAACAATTCTATAGAAATTTGATTGAAGAGTACATCAATGAGAGGATAAAGTTTGAAACTATTTATTTTAATAATAGTCCAGTTAAAATGGTTAAGGGAGGAAGTTGGGCTGATGCCTCACTTTATTTAATGCCCGGTGTTGACACATTTTACAATGAAGATTCGGCATCCGCAAGAATAGGCTTTCGAGTTGCTATGGATCGAGTTGGAAGTCCTACAGGAAAATTCCATAAGCGTAAAAATAAACGAATTCGCTAGTTATAACTTAATTGCGTGAAAGTCGAATTTCCACTCTACGGTTTCGTTCTCTATTCTCTGTGGAAATAGGCTCTGTTGCTCCTTTACCTTCGGAGCTCAATCTTGATTTTTTAATCCCTTTGCTAACTAAATAATCGACAACAGACTTGGCTCGTGCTTCACTGAGTTTTTGATTGTATTCGTCTGAACCTTCGTCACTGGTATGGCCTATGAAATGTGCATTTAATGTAGGGTTTTTAGTGAGAAAATCTTTCAGTTTATCCAAGGATTTTTTCGATTGCGGAAGAAGTTTTGCATCATTAAAACCGAATTGCACGGCCTTCATCAAATTCTTTAAATCACATGATTCTGAAATTTTTTCTTTACCGAAATATGGGAAAAGCGTTTCTTTCTCAGGAAATAAATACAGTTTAGCAGTATCGTTTACAATTTTTCCCAAATACTGTTCGGAGCCTTGGGTATTTTGTATGTTTGTTTTTACATTTAGAATAAAACTGCTATCTGATTGCCATTGAAGGTTATTTGCTCTTATTTCGTAACCCCATGTTGATTTTCGCAAGCAATATATGATTTCATCTTCGAGGTAGCAATCTGGAAGGATAACGAATTGAAGCATTTTTTTGTAATCACCAACTAAATAATAACCTCTGATAATTCGTGATATATCAGCGCCCATTGGAGACATGAATGGATTCCGCCAATTTGCTTTGGGAATTGAATCTTCTTCATCTTCAGCGTCAATTTCAGTGGATTTCCGATCTGTGATTTTTTCAATATTCTTATTCGAAGAATTCGTGCATGAATATAGTTGTGTGATAACGATGAATAACAGAAGCGGAAGAAATTGTTTCATAGATTTCGGTGAAAATAAAACTAAAAGCACTTTAATAGATTCTTTGAAAAATCAATTTCAGGAGTATCAAGTGTTTCGCCAAAATTTAAATCATACCAGGGTGAACCATTTTCGTTGGGGTTGTTTAGAATTTGTATTTCTTGAGCAGGCATGAAACTTTGAGCCAGCATGAATTTCACTTTTCCTTCAGAATTGATACATTTATCTACTACTATTATCGCATGTCCAGGCATTTGTCCTTGCCATGGATAGATGAAAACGTCACCGATTTCTAATTTTTGAATTGGTTTGGATTTTAATTGTTTATTTAACGAAGTAGTGTTCGCGACATTAAATAAAGCCTCGAGGTAATTCCAAAAATTTATTTTGTTTGGTTCCTTTCCATTTAACCAAGTCACGTATTTAAATTGCTTTCCACTTGCAGTTAAAAATGATATTTCATCGTATTTCTTTTGAGAAAATAAATATTCCGCTCGTAACCTCATTACCGCATCCGCGCATTGATGCAAGTCCTTTTTTCCAATTGGCAAGTCGACAACCGCTAGGTAAATTCCGGTATTTTCTTTAATAGACCCATTATATAAATGTGTTAAAGACCCATCTTTTTTTAACGGTAAATTCTGGAGGTAATTTTCAAAAGAATTGCTGCCGTTTTCAACGCGTGTAAATCCATTTGGGAGATTAAATCGCGTATTGATTGTTAATCCGTTGGGATTAGTTTTCGAAATATTTTTAGACGAATCCATTTCAGAGGAAATGTCATTTTCACTAATATTTTTTTGGGATTTATTTTGCGAGCATGATAAAATCAAAAAAATTAGACTAAAGGGTAGGATTAGTTTTTTCATTGGATTTTTTTTAAAAATAAGGAGATTATTCCAATAGTGTATTTTGAATCCAAAATTTTAATTGTCTTAAATCGCGTTGAACATGTTTTCGTTGATTGATTAACCCGATAATGATAATCACTACAAATATAAACCACCATCCAACTTTGGAATCCTCCTTTTTGTAAATTTTTGATCTAATTTCTTCGTGGTGAGGAAAATGGCTGAACTCGAAAATTTCGTAAACCAAGTCTCTTTGTTTTAATATGAATTGATAATCAACAAAAATACCATCGCAAAGAACAGTTACATGGTCATATGTTAAAATCAAATAGACACCTTGTTTGAATTGACTCGGAACGCGCTGAATATTAATCGATTCATTGAGTTTGACATGTTTGACTTTTCCGTTGAAAGAAAAATTTTTATTTCGAATCATTCTTTTCATGGAATCAGTAAAGTTTTCGGGACCATTTCGTTCAGGTCGATCGAAAAAACCGCGGGAGAATCCGTGAGCTTCATCATAAGAAATTCCAAACAAGATAGAAAATGCCTTGACTACGCAATCGTTTGTCTCGTAATTGCGATAGCGCGATTCGGCTAAACCTCGAATGAATTGTTCAGGATGAATGTATTTTAAACCCATTTTTTAACAATACTGCAAACGAAAATAATTCATTATAGTAACAGTAGTGATTT
>VGML01000049.1 GCA_016866415.1 Bacteroidota bacterium
GTAAAGCTAAATTCCCGATATTAATGTTATCTAAATAGAGAACATTTCCGTACCGACCAATATTTCTAAAAGCAATTTGAAGATTTGACTCAGCCGAATAACCAGCTAAATCAACGGAATCCGTTCGCCATTGAGACGAATTAGGAGTGAAGTAATCTTGAAAATCCGGTGAAGTGGCCAAATTCGTTCCACCTTTCATGTAAAGGCTTTGAAACGTTTGTCCACAATCTGTAGATGCTAAAACTTCTAACGTATCGCTATAGCCTGATCCCCATCGTGCATAAGCCACATCAAATTTTAAGTATGAATTGGTAGCTATTAAAGAGGGATTAAAATTCATAATGAGATCATCCGAATTTCCTTGCGAATCGTTATTGTAATTATCAAAAATGGCAGATTTATTAGAATTACCATATCCGCCGGCGCTTGATGAAAGTGACCATTGGGCATCGTTATTTGGATTGTTGATACTCCATCCACTTGGCACAAATGTACCTTCAAAACCCTCTGAAATCGAAGTTGGTAAACTCAAATAGTTCACACTAATTTGAATAGTATCTGAATCCGAATTGCCATTCCCGTCCGTGATTTCTAGAATTGCTTGATGTGAACCAGCTTGTGTAAATAAAACAGAAGGATTTCTTTCAGTTGAAGTACTTGGCGCACCCGTTGGAAAAGTCCAATTCCATGTTGCATTTGTATGATTTAGAAACGAATGATCCTCAAAATAAAAAGAATCAATTTCACAAACTACCTCTTGTGATAATTTATCAACCATAGCTCTTGCAATAGGGTAGGCAGGCTGTTCGTTTAAAGTACTTTCCCAAATTCCTTTACCATAAGTTGCTAAACGAATTTTTCCATCGCGATAAAATGGTTTTATAATATTTCCACTTGTAAATAAAGGTAAACCACTGTTATCAAGCTGAAATTGACCTTGATTATTTCTGTAATAAACAGCTCGATCTGTTGCAATGTAAACACCACCATCTGTTCCTGCAATGCAATTCAAAGCTTGCACCGATTCGTTGTTAAAAATAGAGGATGTCCAGTTTTCCCATGATTGACCTGAATTTGTTGTTTTAAAAACTTTAAAACCATTTGAACCATCTGGATAGGCAATCCATAATTCATTTTCATTTTGTGGATTTAACGAAAGTAGCATCCTTCTGCTATTTCCTGTTGGTT
The DNA here is from genome assembly GCA_016866415.1 of Bacteroidota bacterium. GTDB lineage: Bacteria > Bacteroidota > Bacteroidia > Flavobacteriales_D > Crocinitomicaceae > UBA952. Next base: position 1,189 of record VGML01000049.1, read on the forward strand.
TGTTCAACTGACTCCAAGTAACTCCACCGTCGGTTGTTTTCCAAAGCGTTCCATTTGAACCAGAACTTGGTTGTTGGTTTAAATAAATGACATTGGGATTGCTTGATGAAACCTCAATGTACTTAATCTGATTGGCGGTATTGGTTCCAAAAGTATACAACAAATTGAATGAAGCTCCGGCATCTGTAGTTTTCCAAATGGCATTGTCTTTTCCAATGTAAGCCATGGAATAACAATTCGGATGAAATTCCATTTCACTTGATTCAGCTGCCCAATAACTTTCGTTTGGAGCCATTCCAAATGCTGCATTGGCAATCGGATCATTCAAATTAATTGGAATAATTTTTCCCGCAATGTCTGAAAAATAAGTTTTACGATTATTTCCAGGATTCACATAACCCGTAGGTGCTTCACCACCACCGAGTTCAAGGAAATTACCAGATCCATAATTTTCGTGATAAGCCAAATTTCCATTGTGATACAATCCACCAACAAGGACATCTTCATTCCAACCACTTCCAAATCCCCAATAGTCGGAACCGTGAACGCCAGACATGCGAAATTCATAGTTCGAAGTAAAAAAATCATTAGAACTGTATATCCCGCCATCAGTTGAAACCCAAGCCGTATTTCCCACAATTCGAAAATCCTGCATATCTACATGCATTCCTAATGGACCTCCAACGTATCCAGCAACAGGAATGAATGAACTTCCACCATTTGTAGATTTATACAAGTTTAATCCACCAACTAGAATTTCATCCGGATTAGTTGGGGATGCCATTAATGCACAGTTGTAAAATCCCTGGTGATAGGTCCAATCTGCCCAACCGATGGCTAAATTCACATGATCTATGGTGTAGGGGCCGCCTGCAGGACTATTTGGCAAAGTCCATATGGCTCCGCCATCATTACTTCGGTAAACGCCAATGTAGCCGAAATCATTCGGTTTTGATTCACCAATCAAATAGGCATAAATTCGATTGGGATCAGCAGGAGTTACCGCCAACCTTGCACCACCATCGTTACGCGCTGGATCTGTTGATGAATACCATCCGTTACTTTGAACACTCCAAGTTTCACCGAAATCTGTTGATTTTAAAAACTCGCAAATAATGGCCGATGGGTTGTTGCGCACAATATAAAGAATTGAAGCATCTGCCGTATTTGATTTTATGTCATACGTTTTATTGGAAAACAATTGATTCCAAGTAGTTCCACCATCCATTGAGCGAAATAATCCTTTGTCTGTGCATGCAAATATGAGTTGGTCATTGGTAGGATGAATCAGTAATTCATTTACGCCTAAATTAGAGCTGGGTAAAACATTTATCCAAATTTGACCTCCATCAGTAGATCGAAAAACACCATTATTTCCACCTGCAAAAACAATATCGGGGTTTGAAGGATGAACTTCAACAGCTGTAACTCCGCTTCCAAAATTCTCGTTTTTTGATACTAGCGTCCAGTTCATTCCTTCATCTGAACTTTTATAGACTTCACCAGGCTCGGTTCCGCAGTATAAAATAGTCGGAGTATCCATGCATTGGTCGACACTGTAAACATTCGTTTGACCAGAACCTTGATTTCCTCCTTCTTGGTAATTTGTTATAGGTCCGACAATACTCCAATTCGATGACTTTGTATTGTTTTGTTTTTTACGATACGAAATTTCGCTGCTTTGCACTTCTGCTTGACTAGGTTCATGAATAAACCCATTTGCATCAGCATAATTTAAATATTTTCTTCTCCAACGTTTATAATATTGAGTGTGATAGGATTTTTGAAAGGTATTTACTGAATAATATTCTCGAAATAATTTATCAACTTCATGAATTGATGGATTTTCTGAATACATGGTTTGAACCCATTGTGGAGCTCTTTCAATTTCCGAATTAGACGGTTTTTGAAGATTTTGGGCATCAATCTTTAAAGCACTAAAAATCAGAAAAGCGAATAAAATTAAAAATCTAGAATTTGACATAACAAAACGATTTGAATCTCTAACAAATGTAATTTAATTCAGGAATTGTATGCTAAATTTAGTTTTTACAAGATTGCTATTTTAGTTTAATTCTAATCACAAGTTGAAGTAAATTCGACTATAAAGCTAATATGGGAATTTCAAATAAAACAATTTTTCTCTTGTTGCGGGCAACAAATCGAAAATCGTCATCGCAGGGAGCGGAATGATTGAAGGAGGGCGCATTTTACATTACTTAAATAAACACATAGAAAACCCAAATAACACACTTTTTTTTGTTGGATTTCAAGGCTTAGGAACGTGCGGAAGATCCATTATCGAATGAAATCTGAAATCAAATTTTTCGGACAGTGTCGAAAAGTACTTTGTAACATTCGGAGTAACAGTTCAAATTCCTCACACGGTGATCGTGTAGAAATGATGGATTGGTTTCGCAAATTTAATAACCCGCCACATTGGTCAGTTGTAGTTCCTAAATTACTGGAAACATTTGATTTGAGAGAATGACTACCCTTTTACAACTATAAACGGATACAGATCATTACAAATAAACGTAATGAAAACAGCTAGCGACCAACCCGTATAAACTTCAATCGGTCGATGTTTGTTCAAATAAAGGCGCGAGGCAATTGTTACGCCGGATGCAAGAATTGCGGCCACGATTATCCAAAACTCGAACTGTGCCTGTTGCTTTGCAAAGGCGAGTAAATATCCCACCAAAATTCCTGCTCCACCAGCATGCATGGAGATTTTAATCCAACGATTGATGAACATGAATGACCCCGTAACAATTGCTCCTGAAAGTGGCAACGCATAAAAATATTTTGGCAGCACATTATTCGGGGCTTTGAAAACAAACATCAAGTACAAAACCAAACAATATGCGAACATAATCATCAGAGGAATATTTCGTTCCCGCTGATTTTCCATATCAATTGTGGAAATTATTTGACGCTTATGCAAAGCATAAAATGAGATTCCAGGAGCTAAGGCACTGAAGGTAAAAAAGAGATAAAGCAACTGTTTTTTCAACTCGGGATTCAAAAGATAAAGAGAATCTTTGTCCAAATATATTTGCTCAGAAGGAATATAAAGTGTCAAAAGCAAACCATAAGTCGGCATCAAAAGCGGAAGAAAAATCCAAGAGAAAAAATGGGATAGTGCGCTTTTCATGTTACAGTTCTTTTCTCATTCGTGCAACCGGTAAATTCAACTGTTCACGGTACTTTGCAACCGTTCTTCTCGCGATATTATATCCTTTTTCGTTCAGTAATTCCATCAATTTCTCATCGGTCAATGGATTACGTTTGTCCTCGCCCTCAATCGCGTCTGAAAGAATTTTTTTCACTTCGCGAGTTGAAACCTCTTCCCCACTGTCAGTTGAAAGAGACTCTGAGAAAAAATATTTAAGCGGATAGATTCCAAAATTTGTTTGGACATATTTGCTGTTCGCAACTCGTGAAATTGTAGAAATATCCAAGCCAACCATATCCGCAATATCCTTTAAAATCATCGGTTTTAGCTTCGTTTCATCTCCTGTTAAGAAATAAGCTTCTTGGTAATGGCGTATGGCGTCCATCGTTAGTAAGAGCGTTTGCTGTCTTTGTTTAATCGCATCTATAAACCATTTCGCACTATCCAATTTTTGTCGAACGAAAGTCACAGCTTCCTTGTCTGCTTTTGAACTTTTAGCTCCTTCGGCATATGAACGCAGCATGCTTTCGTATTCCTTACTGACTTTTAGTTCTGGTGCATTTCTTCCGTTGATTGATAATTCCAAACGGCCATCGTTTTCAAAAAGCATAAAGTCAGGAATGATTTGCTGATAATTCTTCGCGGTTTCACGCATGGAGCCTCCAGGCTTGGGATTGAGTCTTAAAATCTCATCGATGGCTTCTTTCAAGTCTTCATCTTCGATTTCCAATTTCTTGGAGATTTTCTCGTAATGCTTTTTAGTGAACTCCTCAAAGTGATTCTCTAGAATCTTTAGTGCCGTGAAGCGAACGATATCCCCGTCCTGCTTTCTTTTAATCTGAAGTAATAGACATTCTTGAAGGTTTCTTGCCCCAACTCCCGCAGGATCTAGTTCTTGAATCAGCATCAAAATTTCCTCAACCTCTTTTTCTGTTGTATCCACATTCATGGCAAACGCCAAATCATCGACGATTGCTTCCAAATCGCGATTCAAATAACCCGATTCATCTAAATTTCCAATAAGCACGTCCGCAATCATAAATTGCTTATCATCCAAATCCAACAAATGTAACTGCTCAGTTAATTTTTCCTGAAAGGATTGTTCGCCAGAAAGAGGAACCACGCGTTCTTCGTCGTCTTTGGAACTGTTGTTGGCTTGTGTTTTATAATCAGCCACGTCATCATCAAGGTAATCGGATAAATCAAACTCGTCGTCGCTTTCGGAATCATCATTGTAGTCATCATCTTGGTTATCGAATTCGTCATCGACCTCATCTGCACCTTCTTCGAGCGCAGGATTTTCCTCAATTTCTTGCTTTATACGTTGGTCCAGTTCCATAGTTGGAACCTGAAGAAGCTTCATTAATTGAATTTGTTGGGGTGAAAGCCGTTGCTCTAGTTTTTGAGTCAGTTGCTGTTTAAGTGCCATGTCAAAGTGTTACTCAAATATATAAATAACCTTCATTATGGAACTATTTTTTGTTTGATGACTTGATAAATTTCCCAAGTTACTTTATCATAGACGTATATCAAAACATGCATATTTTCTGCATTATGGTTACCATCTAACTGATTAGGAACAACAAAAGAATAATTCACATAGTATTTACCATTAATGATGTCATTACTTGTTAATGTCCTACCAAATGCTTGACCTCCTATATTTCCACGATGGATATCTCTATGAACGTATGCTGAATTATGCGAATTATCACTCATTTTTTGATCTCCGACCAAAGAATCTTCAATTAAATAAGATACAATACCTAGTTGATTGGTTAAATTTTGATCCAATTTTTCAACCTCTACGTGTAAAAAAGCGCCTTTGGTTTGCGGGTAATAGTTTAGGACCGACTGAATATTTACTCGTAAATTATTTTGAGTAATCTGATCGTTCATCATAGATGTCCATTGCGCTGGACTTTGAAAAATAAACCCATTATTATATCGATTAACAGTCCCTCTTGGATTTCCTGGAAATCCACCATCATTGGTTCCGAAATAGGTTCCGATTTCAACTCCTTGTGGATTTGTAAAATCAACTGGGTAATTCGGAGGTGATACTACTTGAAAATCGCCGATACCAGTTGGTCCTGAGTGGATAGATGCAGTAAAAACACGTGATGGATTTGCTTCATGAAGAGCATGAGCCAAATCAGCAGCAGCAGGACAAAAAACACACTGATGTCCGGTAAAATCCTCAATAAGGACATTTCTATTTGTATTTGAATTCGCGGTAAATTGGGGCCAATCGTTGGCAACATAATCACTCCAATTTCCAGGGTAAAGCGTTGTGTCTAAATCCAAAGATTCCTGTTTTGGATAGGGATCCTTGACATGGTCACACGACGAAAATTGAAAAGCAATTAGAAATGCAACTGTAATTCGGAATAGATTTTTCATGTTAAAAGCTTTGTGTAAAACTAAGAGTCAAACCATTTGATGCTGGAACAAATCGACATACGCCACCAACACAAAATAATCCTGCACGTTGTCGACCATAAGAAATCATAAAACGAGTTGCTTCACGGATGTAACCACAGGTAAAGATTGGATAATTAACGCGTTTTTCTGAATCTGGATTTCCATAATTGTATTGATTCATAAAACTGAAGAAATAATTTGGAGAAATGGAATATTCAATGAGCGCCGTTGCCCAATTTCCTTTGTCTTTGATCGCACCATTTTCCTTTTGTACGAAAAGCCCTTGTAATTCCATTCGTAAGGAATGCTTACTATTTATTTTGTACGCCAATTCCAAGACACCTATGTTTGCATGAATAATTCCTTTTGAATCGTTCGAGATTTTTGCAACGTCGTTGTTGATTTTTATACTGTAGTAACTTGCAATTGCACTGAATTTTTTAGAGAACTTTTTGGTAATATTGAAATTAATGTCCTCCCAATAAAGCGAGTCGCTTTTGTCGAAAGGACGTGTTTCATATGTTACACGTGTAGAATCCAACAAATTGATATTACTTGTATGCTGAACAGGCCGGAACGTGGTTGAATAGTTCGCTCCAATCGTCATTCCATATTTTCCTCCAAGTAAAGAGCCTTTTTTGAAGGTGTAAAGAACATCTGCTTGGTAAGCAACCTCTCCTAATGGTTGAGTAGCATATGGATAAAGTGTTGCCACCAAGTTGTATGTATGGGTTTTGTTGAGAGATGGCAAATAATTGATGAATAAGTCTTGCAAATCTTTATTTCGATCAGACCGAAAACTCATGTTATCAACTGACTTTCCAGAAAACAACAAGCCTAAACCTTTAGTTGTGTAGCCTAAATTAAATACTGCGGCATGGCCATAATTGTAAATCTTTTGGTTGTCTGCTGAAGGATCCTGTTCCTTAATAACATACTCCGCATCAAAAAAAATATCTTTATAACGCAATTTAGCTCGCCCTCCATAAGTTGCAACATTTTCTGGAAGAATCAAAGACTCATCATCATCCTTCTGGTATTTACTAACAAAGGAACCACCAAGAACAATATCAAGAGGCAAAGAGTCGAGTTTTTTAAAAGCTTCTTTCAGGTTTATTTCGGCATCAATTCCTCGAACGATACCATTTCCGTGAATTATTTTTCCTTGCTGAAAAGATAGTCTTTGATATCCATAAACCCCTTTCAAAACAATTCCTTTTCTTGGTCGGACGATAAGACGAGCACCGTCAATTAAATTATCATATCCCAAAGCACGATCCTCATAAGCGCGAAGCGACAACCCAGTGCCGAATTGCTCATAAAACGAACCTAGTGTGACATCTACAAAATCATTTGCATATCCAACATACCGCATTCCGATTCCAGTTCCATCGAAGCGATTTGGATACCCTTGAATGCGAGGCAAATAAGACTCAAGCCGCATACCAGCTTTGAAGTTTCCATAGGTGTAGAAAACATTCATATAGGAATTTATCAACCCCTTTTCAGCTGGTTGCTTTGCATCAATTATTGTATCCTCATTAAGATACTGAAAGATAGATTCAATGTTTCCTGTTAAATTTCCTTGGGCATTTGAAAATAAGGAAAATAAACAAAAAATAGAGAGTGGGAAGTATTTAATCATTCTGGGCTATTTGCCAGTTAATTTTTTGATTTCTTGATAAAGTTTTTCTTCATCTCCAGGAGCATAGTTATTATGGGAATAAACGATATTCCCTTCTTGATCAACTAAAAACGTGTGAGGAACATTATTCACCCCCATCGCTCGTTTAAAATCTCCGTTCGGATCCATCAATACTATGTAGTCCCATGCCTTACCATTGACATAAACTGGAACTTGACTTTTCGTCTTTTCGTCATCGATTGACACAGCCACAAGAGTTACTCCTGTTTCTTCTTGCCAATCAGTGTATAAGTCATGAATGGTATTGAGTTCTTTCTTACAAGGCGCACACCAAGTTGCCCAAAAACTGAAAACAACCGGGCCTTTCAATCCAAGTTCAGCGGTATTAACAGCTTTACCTTTCATATCTTCGAGTTTTACCGCGGGTATTTTTTTATTATCAAGCGCATGCTCTGCATCATTCTGACCAAATAATATACTTGACATGACCAAAGACAATGTTAAAATAAATAAGTTTTTCATCGTTAAAATTTTGTGTTTCGACATCATTCTCAATAATCTTGCCGAGAAATCAAAGTTATAAAAAAAGTTAAGAAATTACTATTTGAGGATTATATTTCTGGGAGAAACGAGTCTTATTGTTTTCGGAAACTTTGGGTTCATTTGTTTTTTAGATTTAAATAAGCTATATTTGTTCACAACACAATACTGAATTACATGAAAAGATATACTCATATTCTATTTACAGCGTTAATTCTTGCTTCTGCAAACTTATTTGCCCAAGACGGAATCATAATTACTTTGGAGGGTCAAACAACGGATATCTCCGGACAAACCCATACAATGACGGCGCCGAGTAATGCTACATTCGATGTGCCATTTCACATTGAAAATCAAACGGGTGAGACTCATCAGTGGGTAGTAACAAGATATCGAGTGAATGTTCCTAATGGATGGGCTGATGGTTTATGTTGGGGACATAGTACAGATCAATTTGGTGGAATTTGCTATACATCTACTCAGATGAATACAAACCCTTGGACAACCTCATCAAATCCAAGCTTTTTATTTAATATACTTAATGGAGAATATGGAAAGATGAAGCCACAAATAAATCCTGATGACTTCGTTAGCGGACAAGCGCATTACAGATACTACATTTCTGATGCAGGAGTAGCAACATACAGTGACTCTGTTGATTTAGTGATAGACTTTACTGCTAGTGTGAATCAAATCAAAGATCCAGTTTCTGTTTCAATAGTTCCTAATCCAGCCTCAGACTATATTCAAATTTCAATGACAGGTATTGAATCAGCATCATTAAAAATGGTGGATGTTTTTGGCAGTACAGTTCTTAAAGAGAATATTGGATCTACTAAAAAATTAAACGTTTCTGACTTCAACAGTGGTATTTATTTTTTGGTGTTTGACGTTCCCGGAAGAAAGTCATTTACTCGCAAAGTCATTATTCGCAACTAAAGATTATTTTTAGTTCCCTTTCCATTTACTTTGTAATTGAGTAAAATAAGTGGGGTTTCTCTATTTAATTAATCGTTTTTTGCGGGTTGTTTACATTAAAACTTTAATTTTTTAATTCAAAATGAAAGTTGGGACAAATTAGTTTGCCTAACTTCGTTATATGTCTAAAAAGAAGAAAGGCTCTGAGCCAGGAAGAAAGAAATCGGGAGTAACATCTATTGTAATGCGTGTTTTTGAGCGAAATCCGGATTCGGAATTAACTCATAAACAAGTCTCATATTTAATCGACGCAAAAGACCCTGCTTCAAGACAACTCGTTTTTGACTGTTTAAATCAATTGGCGACCAAAGGCGCTTTGAAACGAGTCAATCATTACACCTTTAAACTTTCTTCACAAGAAAACTTAGTTGAAGGCCGAATTGAAATCACACAACGGGGCGCGGCCTTCGTTGTGGTTGAAGGAAGAGAAAAAGATATTTATATTGCGCCACAAAATGTTGGACAAGCGTTAAATGGCGATATTGTAAAAGTTCGCGTTTTCAAACAAGGACCGACTCGTGATGAAGGCACCGTATTTGAAATCAAAGAGCGTGAGCGGTTTCAGTTTGTCGGAACGATAAAAATCACTGATAAGTTTGCCATATTGGTTCCAGATAATAACCGAACCGGAACTGAAATATATATCTCCAAGGAAAACTTAATGGGAGCAAAACCTGGAGAGAAGGTTCTGGCGAAAATTACGGTTTGGCCAAAATCGTCAGGAGTGCCTTACGGAGAGGTAATTGCGGTTCTTGGAATGCCCGGTTCAAATGATACAGAGATGCTTTCGATTCTCTATAATCAAGGAATCAATCCAATTTTTCCACCTGCAGTTCTTGAAGAAGCAGAATTTGTTCCGATAGATCTAGATCCTAAAGAAATTGCAAATCGCAGAGATTTTAGAGAAATACTAACTTTTACGATTGATCCTTTTGACGCGAAAGATTTCGATGATGCAATATCCTATAAAGTCCTCGAAAATGGAAATCTAGAGGTTGGAGTTCACATTGCCGATGTTAGTCACTACGTTCGTCCGGGAACTGCTATGGATGCTGAAGCAGTTTTGCGTTCAAATTCAGTTTATTTGGTTGATCGCGTCATTCCGATGTTGCCCGAACAATTGTCGAATATCGCCTGTTCGCTCCGACCACACGAAGATAAATACAGTTTTTCAGCGGTATTTGAAATGGATGAAAATGGTAAGATTTACAACGAATGGTTTGGTAAGACGGTTATACATTCAGATCGTAGATTTACCTATGAAGAAGCACAAGAAATTTTGGAAGGACAATCTGGAGATTACGAGGAAGAATTACGTAAATTAGATAAAATCGCTAAAATATTGCGAAAAAGTAGGCTTAAGAAGGGGGCTTTAAACATTGAATCGGAAGAAATGAGGTTCAAGTTGAACGAAAAAGGCCTGCCAAATGAAGTCGTAATTAAAACATCCAAAGATGCTCACAAGCTGATTGAAGAATTTATGCTTTTGGCAAATCGACATGTAGCCACTTTCCTTTCCAAAACTGAAAAAGGCCGTGACCCGTTCCCAATGATTTACCGAGTCCACGATGCTCCAGATCCCGCTAAAATGGAAGTTTTCGCAGTTTTTATTGAAAAATTTGGTCACAAAATAGATTTGCACGACCCATCCAAAATCGCTGAAAAATTGAATGAACTATTTCAAGAATTAAAAGAAGAAAATGAATTTTCCCTAATTCAATCGATGGCCATTCGATCCATGGCAAAAGCGAGTTATGAAACGGAGAACATTGGTCATTATGGATTAGCTTTTCATCATTATACGCATTTTACTTCGCCCATTCGAAGGTATGCGGATTTAGTCGTTCACCGAATTCTGCAGGAAGAATTGACAACGAAAAAACATCGATATGGGAATGAGTTGAATGATATTTGTAAGCGAATCTCACGAAATGAACGAAAAGCTGCTGAGGCCGAGCGTGAATCTACGAAGTATTTTATGACTTTATTCGTAAGCGAACACATTGGTGAAGTTTTTGACGGAACTATTTCTGGAATCGCTGACCACGGTATGTTCGTTCGAATGGATGAAAATCATTGTGAAGGTATGGTTCCGATGATGGAAATCCCAGGCGATCGTTTTTATTTTGATCAGGAAAAATTCAGAATCATTGGTTCGAAAACAAAGCGAGAATATAATTTTGGTGATCGTGTAAAAGTTCGCATTTCAGAAGTGAGTCTTCGTAAACGGCAGATTGATTTGGAATTGGTGGTGTAATTTTGATTGCGGATTTGGTGATTGCAGATTTTAAATTGGCGGATTGCAGATTGGCGGATTGCAGATTGGCGGATTGCAGATTGGCGGATTGCAGATTACAAATTAGGAAATTACAAATTGGAAGTGCGGATTAGCTCTGCTGTTGAATTGCAAACGGATTAGTGGCGAATTGTAAACGATTTACGTGTGAACAAAAAAAATTCGCTATGCGAAATTATAAACTTTACATTAATTG
>VGML01000050.1 GCA_016866415.1 Bacteroidota bacterium
AAGTTCCTCCTAAAATGAGAGAAGCATATCCATCTCCTGATGGAGGAGGAAATGTACCGCCACCATTTAATCCTAAATTATAATTAGTAGCAACAAAATATGGATAATAAGATGAGGAGTTGTAAAATCCGAAACAAACTGTATTGTAATAACTCGGTCCGCTACCAAGCCACCCGCTTGCCAATGAAATTTGAGAGACACTAGTTGGACAAGAAGTATAAGTTTCAAAATCGCCATTGGTAATTAAATTAGAAGAACAAACCGATGCCGGACAATTTGAGAATTCAACATCTACACTTGCACTTGCACTAATACAACCTGCTGTATTATTTACTACATAATAGGTTACCACTCCAACTGTAGCAGGAGGAGTAAATGAAGCACCCGTTCCAACCTGAGTAGTTAATCCAGGATCGGTATACCAATGTGTACCATTACTTGTATTTAATGCCGCGATATTATCATCACCTACACAATACCAAGAATCGGGAGTATAAATAATCGGAGTTGTTCCGCCAATCGTAACCGGAATAATTTCTGTTGAAGTTTGACATCTTTCAGTTATAGTTAAAGATACATTGTAAGTTCCCGGTTCGCTATAAACATGTGAAGGATTTTCGAGTGAAGACACATTGTTCACTCCGGAAGAAGGATCTCCAAAATTCCAAGAGTAGGTTGGACAATCACTAATTTGAACGGAAGTATTTGTAAAATTAATTGGCGTAGGTATGCATGCCGCAACAAATGTAAAGTTTGCATCAATTACAGGTTCTACATAAGTTGGATCTTTAAACCAGCTCTGCACGTAATTGGCACTTGAAAAATGACCGCTATAAACCGGAGTGCCATTAGAAAGCGGAAAGGAGGCTACTTGAATATTACATGCTGCCCCTGCAGCGTTTGGATTATTGATCACTGTACCCAAAGGTTGTCCCTGCCCAAATACATATAACTTACAATCAGGTCCAAGATGCATCCCACCGTACAGGAATGTTCCTCCAGACCATGGGTCATAGACTAACACTCCGGTCGGATCAACATTCGCTGCATAAACATTGTACTGATATATCCCCTGGAACATCTCATTTGCGTAAAAATATTGCCCGTTGTTGGAGAATGAACAACCGTAACCGCCATGGGTGAGCGTCTCTTTGTAGCATACCTCTCCGGTTTCGTTATCAAACGTGAAGAGGAACGATGAGCTATTTTGCACTGAGAGAGCAATGTGTCTACCTGTTGGTGACGCTTTGATCTGTCCAGGTGAAGAAGGAAGTGAAACCGGCGAAGGTGAAACGACCGGAGCAGATATTCCCGCCGCACTCAATCTAAAGGAATAAATATTATTTGCATCATGAACGATTACCCAAGTTTCTCCAGCAATACAGGATTCAACAGCAGTAAGATGCTCAGGAACTCCAGCCAATAACATGGTGTTTTTAGTTGCAGGTACAACGTCTCCAAGTCCCCCGTTCGCTAAAAGATCAATTTCGGAATAGTAAAATCCGGTGCCCCCATTCGAACCAATCGTAAATAAATAATACCTGTTTGGATTTGTTGGATGCGGAACAGGGAGGAAACCCTGAGAAGCTGAATAATCAGTATTCAACCCACTGCCATTAGGCATGACCACATGATTTCTGTTTTTTACAACATTATCATAGGCATAGAATAACAGGTTCCCGTTGTCGTCCGAAATGGAAACATTGTTTTCCATATTACCAGAGTATGACGAGGTACAATCGTCCAATGGCGTTGGAGGTGATGCACAAAGGAAATTCAGTGCAACGGTATTCCCCATGTACCATTTTGCAGCCCGTTTGGTATAACATAAAGGAGCTTGCGGATCAATGTTCACTGTAACAGCAGTAACAAAGCCGGTACATGGACCCGGTACCAGTCCGCCGGAAAGCTGCTCGACAACGTAATAAGTGGTCGAACCAACTGTATTTGACGGCGTGAAAGACGTACCCGTTGCAAGCAAGCTAGTCAGCCCGGCATCAGCGTACCAGTTAATAACGCCTAAAAGTGCAGGAGTTGATGTCAAAGGGGTAATTGTCTCACCAAAACAGTAATCGAGGTCACCGGAAATAACCGGGGTTGAAAGTGAATCGAGCATTACAAATTCCTTAGCATCAAAAATTGTATCGCCACATGGAGTGAGGATTGAAAGTATAAATCGATATGTTCCTGATGTAAGGTTAATAGTCGTCGGGTTGGCAGCATTCGGGTTTACGAGATAATTAGATGAAGGGATGCTCCAGCCTGAAGGTGTTGATATCTGTCCTTGCCAACTGTAAACAGCCTCAATCGAGTCCGCCGGCCCACCCAATATAGCTGATGTGTTAAAGCATACCTCTTGAGTTCCATTTATATTCATAAACTCCTGATTACCATGTGCTTCCCATGGGAAGTATTGGTTAGGAACACCTCCCAGTAACATGCGTGTTGTTGTAAGTCCATTCAGGACAATATTCGGTGTTGAATAATTATCCGGATCGTTCACGACATGCATAAACTGGGTTGATCCTTGGGTCATGTAAAGTTTACCCTTTGTACTTCTTTGAATAGCATGAAAACCATCGCTTAATCCAACGCTTAAATCTGTAAAAATAGCTCCAGTTGGGGAGTTTAAAAGATCATATCTTCGAAGGATCTCATCTCCAAAACCCGGTCCAGGGATAGTTTGCTGAAAAGTAACATAAAGCACATTCCCACCAATACTAAAACATCCGCCATAAGGCATATTGTCCGGTGAATTGTAAATTGTGGTCCTATTTGAAAAAACTCCTGTTGCGGGGTTAAAGTCATATGTATTTACTTGTTTTGTGGCATACTGGATATCTGCAAGCTTCAGATGATCCGATCGCATATTCATATATCCAGTGCCAGGAGTCGCTGGAGGAACGCTAAAAACTGAAATAACCGGAGCGGCAAAGACCCCTCCTGGTTGCAGACCAATTGAAACAAGCTCATCAAGTGGTCCGGCTGAAGGGTCAATGCGTCGTGTGATCACCCAGAAATACTTAGAGTCTTCCTTTTGAGCTATGATCACTTTTTCACCACGCGTACTGTACAGAAGTATATCCTTCTCTCCAGGAATCACATCCCCCATACCTCCATTCAGGTCCATGTCCACCTTAGAATAGCGTAGTCCATTTCCAACCGTATTACTCACATAGAATACATAATATTCGGAGCAATCGTCTGGGTCTCTAGTAATTATTATCCCTTGTGATGCACTTTGCTCGCTGATCAAGTTCTGACCATTTGGCATTAAATTATAATTAGCATCATATAAGTTGAAATAGGCTGGATTACTAGTGGGATGCCCCGCATAAAAGAGTAAATTTCCAAATCCATCTGAAATTGATGCATTTCCTTCTTCATTCCTCATATTGTGAGTTACGGCGGAATTAAGTATTGGAGCTGACGGGGATGGAGTTGGAGAAAATCTGAGATGGATAGAATCTCCAAATACCCAGTTACTATTGAAATTATTGATATTCTGTGCATGAACACAAAAAGCAGTTGATACAACTGCCAATAAATTCAAGAAAAGCTGTCTTCTTCTCATTGTCATCTTTTAATTATTCTGTAAGTAGTTTGATCTGACGATAGTAAATATAAACCTTTCGGCCAGTTAATGGTGTTTATTGTAACATTGCCATTCGAATTGTCTTTTGACCGATACATTATCTGTCCAAGTGCATTTGTTATTTCAATCTGGCTATTAGAGGATGAGATTTTCAACTCCTCTTCAAATGGGTTTGGTCCGAAAAAAGGCGCTTCGATCGTTGCAAGAGTTGCAACTGAATTGGCTGTTCCTTTGATCCCAAGACTTTGATTTCTGTAACGTCCACTTCCCGTAGTCAATAATTCAACAGAGCGCACCATATATTCATATTGCCCACCAGTCGTAAGGGATACATCCGTATAATTGGTTGCAGTAATCGGTGTTGTGTTGAGCTTTGTCCAAGATTCAATTCCCAATGCCCTTCTATACACATAATATCCATCTACGGTTGATGCAGGAGCAGCCCAATTCAGCTCAACAGAACCATCTGCCTGACCTGTTGAAATCAATACGGGAGGAATATCAACATAATGGGCTCTCAAAGAAGGATCACCCAGCTGGGCAATGTGAACCCATCTTTTAAAATAACTTGTAGTGCTGGCAAAATACCCTGATGTATTATTCTGAGACATTCGAATACAGCTGCCAATGTTTTTACCCAACCCCATCGGATGATAGTACAGGTTAGGACGACCGGACCAGGAGCTGCATAGAATTCGCCCCGATGCCAACGCTGATCTTAGCAAGTTATTCTGTGAATCCCAGTCACCGAAGTAACTACCAAAAAGCATGGTAAATGTCGAATTAAGGTCGTTTGAAGCAAATTCTCCCGTAGAAGTAATCCCTTGGGCATCCGTATATGATCCCGGACCAGCTCCATAGCTCCAGAGGTAGTCCTGCGCAACCAGGGCTGAAGTATAATCTCCGTCTGTTACATTGGATCTTCCCACAATCGGGGAGAACGACATATATCCTCCTGCTGCAAACCCTTCTTCCAAAGCAAGAAAATTATCTTCCACCACTGCGGAGTTCATTGGAATATAAAGATGAGTTTTAAATTCGTGCAGCTTAGTAAGATAAGTAGACATCAGTTCAGTTTCGGATTGAGAAAATGCAGGTAGGTCGTAAAAATCAACTCTCGAAACTTCCAACTCGGCATTTTGGACGATGGCTTGATCAAACTTCCCATCACCGGGCACATTGTGATTTCTCGTTGAAGCGGCTGAAGTGTTGTTCAATGTAT
Organism: Bacteroidota bacterium; assembly: GCA_016866415.1. Classification (GTDB taxonomy): domain Bacteria; phylum Bacteroidota; class Bacteroidia; order Flavobacteriales_D; family Crocinitomicaceae; genus UBA952. Next base: position 4,818 of record VGML01000050.1, read on the forward strand.
TATCTGTCCAGATCCCATCCATGTCGGCATAATAAACATCAGCCGGCCATGCTCCAATGTGATCAGAATGACCATCGGGATTCATTTCACCCGAGTAAGGAACAGGAACATGACCTAATAAAAAAACACTTTTTACTCGAAGAGGAGAGGTATTGTATTCAGCCGTGATCAATGCTTTAATCTGTGTCGCGGTTTGCAGGCGATCCACTTCGATCACATGCACAAACCAACCATCCGCTTCAAGATCGCTGATTAAAAGATCTACCCCTGTTTGCAAAGCAGGCAAGAAGTAATCATCAACGACAAGAAGCAGTACTCCCGGATCATAGTCTATTTCCGTATCTATTCCTGCCGCCACATAGCCATAACCTGTAGTTGTGCTGCTCCGGATAATTCTGTATTCATACTGCTGCCCTGATACTACCGTATTGTCCAAATAGCTCGTTTCAGTACCTGAGGGCGTGGCTATTACTGAACCCCAGCTCCCGGAACCATAATTCCTCCTGTACAGGCTATATTGAGTAGCTACCGTATCGCTTTCCCAGCTCAAAAGAATTGCCGCGTTGCCGTTGGCAAGTTGTGCCTCCATCATCACAGCATTTTGATGTGAAAAAGACTGGGAAAAAATCGGGAAAGGAACCAAAAACAAGAAACATATTCTTTTCTTCATTAGTTGTTTATTAGTGTTACGATACCGGTTTTATTTTCTCTAAAATTATTGTTATATTCGATGATAAAATAATAAGAACCAACAGGCATTTTTTCACTTTTGAATGTTCCATCCCAAGGGTTAGTTTCATAGTGCCCTGTCTTTGACTGATAAATAATATTCCCTAATCGGTTGTATATACTCACGACATTTTCAGGATAAATCTGATCAATGTTGTCCAGTATCCACACATCATTTGTTAGATCTCCATCTGGCGTGAAAGCCGTTGGAACAATAATCTCGCATTCTTCTACAGATATCACAACTGTCGAAGCAGGTCCTTCACATCCGTTAATAGTTTCTGTAACAAAGTAATTGGTTGATCCCGCATTCATGGAAGGAGTGTAGGACGAATTTGTTCCAAGTACAGTTGTTAAAGCCTGATCAGCATACCATGTAAACGATCCAGTTCCCTGAGCGAATAAATCTACTGGCACTGCATTATTACAATACAAGGTGTCTGTTCCGGCAGTTGGCGCAGATGGAATGGAGTTAATAACGATTGTTTGTGTGGAAGATAAATTGCTATTTGTACAATTTGCATCTGTAATGCTAACCAGCACATAAGCTCCAGCGGTATTTCCTAGTGATAAAGTAGTTGAAGATCCCGTTTGTGATTGTGCGGCTCCATCCAAGGTATAATTTAAGGTGAAATTAGGCGTGCCTGTTAGGGAAACTACGATATCTGCGATAACATCTCCTTGACAATAAGTTGCTCTACCAGAAATGGTTGCTGAAGGAACAGGATTAAGAAGTATTTCTAGCACTTAACATTCTAATTAAAACACCACTCTAGTGAATTTTATAAACTCCAATATCTTTCGTGTTTTCACTTTGATAGCACGTCTCTGACAAGTTCTTTTTAATATCAAAATCCTCAGAAATAGTGAGCAATTCCACAATTGACCCATCATCGAATTTGAGTTGATAACGTTCCGATTTGTGAAAATAACCACACCAATCAGCTTTGCGTATTGAACTTTCCAACTGTGATAATGAATATTTTTCTCCCAATTTTATGATGTGAAAAAAATCTTTCTGAGAAAAAAACGAGTTTAGAACAAAAACAAGAGAAAATGTAAAAATTATTTTCATGTGTTGAGTTTATAATTGAAAATCAAATATATAATAATTAATTTTATTTAAAAAAATCAATCCAAACACTTACAAGGCGGGTCCATTGAAACTTTCACCCAACTTAATTTTGTTTTCACCTCCGAATGTGTTTTCGTACTCAACATAACACCTTGAATATCTAGTTTTTTAAGTTGCCTCATTTCGTAGATTTTTGGTTCAACCGTGCCAATGGGATTATCATAAAAATCCATTTCCTCCAACTTGGAGCAATAAAATAAGTTCCCTGAAATGACATTGATTTTATTACGAGAAAGAACCAATTTTTTGAGATTCTCTAATCTAGAAATGACCAAAGGAACAGTCTCAAAATCGTTGCGATCGAGGTTCAGTATTTCTAATTTTTGGAAAAAATACAAACTATCCGGAAGACTAACTAATCGATTTTTCACTAAATATAGTTCTTTTAAATTTTGAAATCTCCAAAGTTCTTTAGGAAGTTCAATTAATTTACTTTTAGAAATGCTAATAGAGAAAATTGTATCAGGATTGGCATTTATAACTTCATCCAATCGATAAACTTTATTGGATGTTTTTTGTGCGTTAAGGCTTGACCAAAGGAAGATTAAAATACTGACGGCAAACAATTTCATCATTCGAGATAGCCATTTTTAAATCCTCTAAATTAGCAAATTTCTGTTCATTTCTGATTTGTTTTTCGAAAAACAAAGTAATACGGGCCCCATAAATTTCAGAATTAAAGTCAAAAATAAATACCTCCAAACTTTTCTCTTCTGTTTTCTTAACCGTTGGTTTTGTTCCAATGTTCATAACACCGTAATTCATTTTCTCATCAATTTTTACTCGAATAGCATAAACACCATTGGCTGGAATCAACGTTAAATCGGAGTCAACCTGAACATTCGCAGTAGGAAAACCCAGAGTTCTACCAAGTTGATTCCCTCGAATTACAGTTCCAGAAATCTCATAAGGTCGAGACAAAAATAGTTTTGCCGTTTCCACATCGCCCTGCAACAAGCTATTTCTGATTTTCGTTGAACTAATGTTAATTTCATCAATTGACTTGGCCGATATTTCAATCACTTCAAAACCATATTTTTCAGAAACCGACTTTAAAAATTGAATATTCCCTTCTCGATTTCGACCAAATTGATGATCGTAACCAATGACAAATTTTTTAGCTTTTAAATTTCCAATCAAAATTTTTTCGACAAATTCGGTTGCGGTTAATTCAGAAAATTCTTTTGTAAATGGAATTAACACCAAATTTTTCAAATTGAATTTTTCCAATACTTGAAACTTTTCGTCTAGCGTTTGAATTAATTTCACATTATGATTTTCAGGAAATAAAACAATCCGCGGATGCGGGTCAAAGGTCAGTAAAACTGATTCGCCGCCTATTTTTTCTGCTTCAAAATTGAGTTGTTCAATGATTTTTTGATGCCCAAGGTGCACACCATCAAACGTTCCGATGGTAACAACCGGGTTCTTAATTTCTCCCAAAGATTCTATTCCTTCAAAAATTCGCATGAGTTATTTCGGATTGCAAAATTAGTCAATTGAATCTAGTATCTTCGCATAAATTTTTATCATGAACAAGCGTTACACAAAATCATTTTTTCTAGCTATCTTTTTTATTGCTTCCCTTCTTCGCGCAGAGGAAGGAATGCTTATCCCGTCGCTGATTTCTGCATTTGAGTCAGACATGAAGGCAAAAGGAATGAAATTATCTGCAGATGATATTTATAGTATTAATAAAACCAGTTTGAAAGACGCTATTCTTCAATTTGGAGGTGGTTGCACAGCTGAAATCGTTTCTAGTCAAGGCCTTCTGTTGACGAATCACCATTGTGGATATTCGTATATTCAATATCATTCATCACTCGAAAAAGATTATTTGAAAAATGGTTTTTGGGCGAAAAATAAATCGGAAGAATTAGCGAATCCAGGCTTAACCGCCATGCGAATCGTGAGAATAGAAGATGTTACAAATGCAGTTTTTGTTGGAGCAAGTTCCAAAAATGATTTGGAAACCATTCAAGCTAATATCAAAAAATTAACAGCTGCTGCGATCGCTGGATCGCATTATGAAGCAGAAATCAAACCCTTCAATTATGGTAACGACTATTACATGATGGTAAAGGAAACATTTTTAGATGTTCGTTTGGTTGGAACACCACCTAATTCCATTGGTAAATTTGGAGGAGATACAGACAATTGGGTCTGGCCTCGACATACGGGAGATTTTTCCGTTTTTAGAATTTATGCTGGAAAGGACAACAAACCGGCTACCTTTTCGAAAGAGAATGTTCCATATCAACCGTTGCATTCGCTTCCAATTTCATTCAAGAATAGAAAGGTAGGTGATTTTACAATGGTTTATGGATTTCCAGGACAAACTGAGCAACACGTTGTTTCATCTTATTTGAAATTCATTATAGAAAAGGAACGTCCGGCTCGTATTCACATGCGCGATTTGTCCTTGAATGTGATTGATGCCGCGATGAAGGCTTCGGATTTAACGCGTATTCAATATTCAGCAAAGCAAGCATCAATTGCAAATGCATGGAAAAAATGGATAGGACAAATTGACGGTTTAAGAACGCTGGATGCCGTAAGCATTAAAATTGCACAAGAAAAAGCATACATTGAAATGGCTAAAACCAAACTTGAATGGAATAAATACGCAGATGTAGTTGACAAGATGAATGACTTGGTCGCCGCGAAATCGGAATTGGAATTTCAATATGCAATGGGCGCGGAGTATTTTTCCTACGGCCCGGAATATTTTAAATTAGCAAGAGGATTAAACGATTTGATTACAAACTACGCCAAATACAAGGAAAAAGGGGAATTGAATTCGGTTATAGAAAAACTAAAAATAGGTGCCGAGGGATTTTTTAAAAATTATGATGAGAAAGTAGACAAGTCTATTTTCCAAGATCAAACAAAAGCATATTTTGGATACATAGGAGAATGGAAAGAACTTACAAAGGATTTAAAATATTCTATTGCACCTGAATGGTATGATAACTACATTAAATCATTGACGGACGTTACTTATTCTAAATCTGTTTTAACGAATAAAGAGCGCTATCTAGCATTTCTCAACAACATCATTGAAAAAAGCTTGAAGAAAATTAAGTCGGATGTTGGTCTTACTCACTACCTTAAATATGTTACACGATTTAGAAATGATGTAATTCCGGGGTATCAGAATTATTCGGCTGAAATGAATAATTTACTTCAAATCTATGTGGAAGGAAAATTTGTGATGTTTCCAAACGACAAACATTGGCCAGATGCAAATTCCACCTTACGTATAACTTACGGTCAATTGGAAGGTTCAGCACCAACAGATGGAATGATGTACACTGAGCATACAACGCTTGATGGAATTATCGCTAAATACAATTCAGGAAACCCAGATATGGAATTGCTACCTAGAATGTTAGAGTTACACAAAGCCAAAAATTATGGACCGTATGCTCAAGGTGATGAATTGTGGGTTTGCTTTACTGGTTCCAATCATACTACTGGAGGAAATTCAGGGTCTCCTGTTTTAGATGCAAATGGTCATTTGATGGGATTAAACTTTGACAGAACTTGGGAAAGCACCATGAGCGATTACATGTTTGATGCCAGTCGCTGTCGTAATGTAGTTGTTGATATTCGCTACGTCATGTGGGTCATGGATATATACTCTGGCGCAAAACACTTAGTCGATGAAATGAATTTAGTGAAAGAATAAATTTATATTTGTCGGTCAAATTAATTGCTTTACAATATAATGAGAAATTTTTTCATCTTTTTATCCTTTTTTCTTTCGTTTCAAACATCAGTTTTTGCAACAAAAGACCCAATTAATGTCACCAAAAAAATAAAAGGCTATTTGGTTGACTATAAAACGAAAAACGAAGTTGATGAAGTTGAGGTGAAATTAAAATCGCTTGCTACAGGTAAAATTTTTGTTGCCGAGACAAACGATGATGGTGTTTTTGAATTCAATAATGTTCCGATCGGTAAAAACATGCTTATTCTTACCGACAAAGATTATCGTTCAGATACTTTGAAAGTTTTCGAAACCAACGCGAAAGAGCATTTAATTCATTACACATTTAGTCAAGAGGAACCTTTTACAGCAAATCTGAAAGTCACCTGGATGTTTAATTGGGGAGATCGAACAGTAACAGAAAATGGTAAAACGTATGTAAAGGAACATTATTGGTCGCATGTTTTGGCTAAAATCATTTTAGGAATCTATGGTGCTTGTTTGATTTTGATTTTCTATTACAGTTGTGTTCAAATGAGTCTAGCGGTTGCTTATGTTCGAAATCGCAAGAAAAGAAAAGCGGAGCAAATCCCAACGTATAACGAAGCCACAACTCCAAAAGTAACCGTTCAATTACCGATGTTCAACGAAATGTATGTCGCCGAGCGAATTATTGAAACCGTTGCAGAATTTGATTACCCTCGAGATCGCTTCCAAATTCAAGTTTTGGATGATTCTACGGATGAGACAAAAGACATCATCGCGGCTAAAGTCGCTGAAGTTTCAGCAAGAGGGATAAATATTCAACACATTCATCGAGTAGACAGAACGGGATACAAGGCAGGTGCGCTTGATGCGGCAATGGATCGCGTAGAGGGAGAATTCATTGCGATTTTTGATGCGGATTTCGTGCCGGACAGAGATTTCTTAAAGCGAACAATGCCTTATTTCAAAGATGGAATTGGTGTGGTTCAAACACGATGGGGACATTTGAATAAAACTTATTCCTTGCTAACAGAACTTCAAGCATTCGGTTTGAATGGGCATTTCGCCATCGAGCAGGGCGGAAGAAACGCTTCGGAACATTACATCAACTTCAATGGAACCGCTGGTGTTTGGAGAAAAAAATGCATTGAAGATGCAGGAGGTTGGGAACACGATACAATCACCGAGGATTTAGATTTGAGTTATCGAGCTCAAATGCGAGGATGGAAATTTAAGTATTTGGAGGATGTTGAATCACCTGCTGAATTACCAATCACCATGTCTGCTTTGAAAAGTCAACAGCATCGTTGGATGAAGGGTGGGGCAGAAGTCTTTGTAAAAATGTGGAAGAGCCTTGTTAAATATCCTGGTTTGAAATTCTCTGATCGTTTGCACGGATTGGCACATTTGTTCAACTCATCGGTTTTCGTTTTCATTTTGATTCTTTCGCTTTTGAGCTTGTGTGTGCTTCATATTAAAGATTCATTTTCAGATTTGAATTTCTTGATTCAATTCGGGTCGTTTTTCATTTCAAGTTCTATTTTCCTTGCTTTTTATTATTGGAACGCATATCGCGACAAACAAGGAAATTTCTTTGGTGATTTATGGAGATTTATTAAACGTTTTGTCCAGTTTTTAACTGTTTCTATGGCGCTATCGTTGAGCAATGCCGTTGCTGTAGTTGAAGGATATTTGGGAATCAAAAGTTCGTTTGTTCGAACGCCTAAGTTTAACGTGGCTAAAAAAGATGAGTTCAAAGGGAATAAATACGATAAAAAGAGTCTTTCCATCATTAATATTGCTGAAGGATTTTTTATGATACTTTTCGGATTCACAGCAATTAATCGAACGATTTACGGAGATTTAGGAATGGTTCCTTTTCACGCCATGTTGGCAATCGGATACGGAATAATCTTCTTTTCAACCTTAAAGGAAAATCGAACGCAAGCATAGG
>VGML01000051.1 GCA_016866415.1 Bacteroidota bacterium
CAGCTTGACCACCTTTGGTTTTTGCGGTACCTGTATGTATGGCTGTCAATTTCACTTTTTTCGTTACACCTTTCATCGTAAAATCACCAACAATTTCGTATTCATTATCTTTCAATTTATTCACTGAAGTGCTTTTAAAATTTAGTGTTGGGAACTTATTGACATTAAAATAATCTTCGTCTCTCAAATGATCATCACGCATGGAAATACCTGTATTAATTGACTTGGACTCTGCGGTCATCTCAATCGAAGCTCCTGAGAAATCAGAATTAGGTTGGGTTACATTTACCTGAAATTTACTGAATTCACCATGAACATCCGTAATTCCTCTATGATTGATAGTAAATCCCAATCTTGAATGTGAATCATCAAGAGACCACTTGACAATTTCATTTAAAATAAACGCAGAAGCAAAAATAAAAGTTAAGCAAGCAAAAAGTATTTTCTTCATAAATCAGTTTTCACAAAATTGAAAAATTGAATCGTTAAAAATACTTAACCTAAGTTAAGATTATAGCTCTTTTTCGGGCAGCGTACGAAAAATGCGATCTCAAAAAATAGTTGAAACTCCATATTCTATGGCGATGATTTTTTTTAATTTGATATTATTTTTTTGTAAACAAACAAAATATTCGTTTGGTATTCAATATTTATTTGCGTATTCTTAAGAAATGTTAAAGAAATCTCATGCCAACCTGGATAAGCGGCACTATTTTTGCTAACTATGGCACAATGAATTTAATTATAAAACTCGTTTCTTCATTAGTAATATTATTTACTGTTCCATGTGATATTCCTTATGTTACGATTGAAAAAGCAATGGAATCGAATGATGCAAAAACGATTATCAATCTTGGTACCGAAAAAGTATTATTGAATATATTGGGTAAAGAGGGCGCTTATACTCATTCTCAAGCGCAATTAGTTTTAAACGAATTCTTTACAAAAAACCCCAAGGGTACTTTTTCCTTCATTTTTAAAGGTAAGGAAACATCGGATGGAATTTTCGCGGTAGGTAATTATTTAACGAAAAGCGAGTCTTTTAGAACGACTTTTCATTTCAGGACAATCAAGTCGGTATCGAGATTAGAAAGCCTTACGATTAGCAATTAATCTAATCATTAAGCTTAACGTATCCGCTCAGTCCGTGCATTCCACCTTCCCTTCCGAAACCACTTTCTTTGTATCCGCCGAATGGTGATGTTGGGTCAAATTTATTATACGTATTAGCCCAAACTACTCCTGCACGTAATTTTGTTGTGAGATTAAAAATCCTTGAGCCTTTATCTGTCCAAACACCTGCAGCAAGTCCATAAGGAGAGTTATTTGCTTTTTGAATTACTTCATCCACGGTTCTGAATGTTTGAACTGTTAATACGGGACCGAAAATCTCTTCCTGAGCAATCACATTTGATTGTGCGACATTCGTAAAAATAGTTGGTGAGCAATAATATCCTTTTTTCGGTAAATTACATTTAGTTTGGTACATTTCTGCACCTTCGTTTTTGCCAATTTGAATGAATTTATTGATTACTTCTAATTGTTCTTTTGAATTTATCGCACCAATATCTGTGTTCTTATCAAGTGGATTTCCAACATAGAGACTTTCCATTCGCTGTTTCAATTTGCGAATGACCTTATCTGCAACATTTTCTTGTACAAACAAACGTGATCCTGCGCAGCAAACGTGACCTTGATTAAAGAAAATACCATTTACAATTCCTTCCACCGCCTGATCGATCGGGGCGTCATCGAAAATGATATTGGCGGATTTTCCACCCAATTCTAAGGTTGCTTTTTTGTGTGTTCCTGCAATTGACTTTTGAATGATTTTTCCAACCGCCGTAGAGCCTGTGAACGCGATTTTATTTACGTCAGGATGATTAACAATTGCCGCACCTGTGTCTCCATAACCTGTCACAATATTTACAACGCCTGCCGGCAAACCTGATTCCTCTATAATTTCTGCTAATTTTAAAGCTGTTAGAGGTGTCGTTTCCGCTGGTTTCAAGACTACCGTATTTCCGGTTGCAAGAGCTGGAGCGATTTTCCAAGCAGCCATTAACAGCGGAAAATTCCAAGGAATGATTTGTCCGGCGACTCCTAGCGATTCAAATTTACGATTTGGAAAGGCGTATTCCAATTTGTCAGCCCAACCGGCATAGTAGAAGAAATGATTGCACGCCAAAGGAACATCAACGTCTCTAGATTCGCGAATGGTTTTTCCGGCATCCAATGTTTCAATCACTGCAAATTCTCTGGCTCGCTCATGCATCAATCGTGCAATTCGATAGATATATTTTGCGCGTTCTGTAGGAGCCATTTTGGACCAAACATTCGTGTAGGCTTTCCTTGCTGCCTTGACTGCGAGATTAACATCAGATTCATTGGCATGAGCGACCTCTGCTAATACCTCTTCATTCGCAGGATTTATGGACTTAAAATATTTTCCGCTTTTTGGCTTTACCCATTTCCCGTCAATGAACAAATCATACTTTTCCTTTAATTGAATGTGAGCTGTTGACTCCAAAGATGGAGCGTATTCCCATGATTCATTATTTTTTTCTTTTGCCATGTTAATCAATAGTAAAATAATCGGGAGATTGATAAATTCCTGTTTCCGTTTTTAAAATCTGCATAAGCACATCATTTGCTAAACTACTTGCTCCAAAACGAAACCACTGATTATTCAGCCAGGCGTCGCCTAAAATTTCCTTAACCATTACCAAGTTGTGAAGAGCCAATTTAGACGTTGAAATGCCTCCAGCTGGTTTCATACCAACCATTATTCCTGTTTCATCAAAATAATCACGAATGGCCATCAACATCGTGTAAGTAACTTGCATTGTTGCTGCTGGCTGTATTTTTCCCGTTGAAGTTTTAATGAAATCAGCGCCTGCGTAAATGGCAATATCACTTGCTTTTCTTACATTATCCAAAGTTGCTAGTTCACCTGTTTCAAGTATTACTTTTAACCTAGCATTTCCGCATGCTTCTTTAATAGCTGCGATCTCATCAAAAACAAAATTGTATTCACCAGTTAGGAATTTCCCACGAGAAATCACCATATCGATTTCATCCGCTCCTGCATCAACCGCAAACTTGGTGTCAGTTATTTTCACATCCATCGGAGCTTGTCCAGAGGGAAATGCAGTTGAAACCGAAGCAATCTTTACAGAAGAGTTTTTTAATTCTTTTTTAGCGAAGGCTACCATTGAAGGGTAAACGCAAACCGCTGCAACTGTTGGCAGCCCAGGATACAAATCATGCAAGTGTTGAGCCTTGTAGCACATCTGCTTCACTTTTCCAGGCGTGTCCTTGCCTTCCAAGGTAGTCAAATCAATCATGTTCAAAACCATTCTAAGGCCTTGACGCTTTGATTCATTTTTGATGCTTCTCGTTTGGAACCTAGCTACACGCTCTTCAACACCAACTTTATCGATAGTAGGTGAATCAGGCAGTTTTGAAAATAAAAAAGGTTTCATAGATACAATGAAACCCAAATTTACTAAAGATATTTAAATCGATTCAATTAATCTTCATCATCATCGTCTTCGTCGTCATCCTCATCCTCATCCTCAGGTTTGTCGTAATCATCCTCATCTTCGTCCTCATCTTCGTCCAACTCATCATCTTTAATGCCAGGAACTTTGTCGAGGTCATCTTCAAAATCTTCGTCTTCATCCTCGACAACTGGTTTAGCTTTTGGAACGATTTTGTTTATTTTGACTAGGTAAATAACTTCCTCCGTCTCCCAAATCAATGCATCCAAAACTTCACCCGTGGGCGTTTTAATTGTCGTTAAATGATTGATATACCCATCAGGGTAATCTTTCAGGATTTGTTTCTTTTGTTCAATTGTTAGTTTGTCGTAACTTATAATGGCTCTTCTTTTTGACATAGCGAATCAAAATTTTTTGTAGCAAATTTATATTTTTTGTTTTTCCGAAATAATTAAAGAGAAAAAAAAGAGAAAAAATTTTCAACTTCGTTTGGTTCATATTCTTCCTGAACTAAGTTAAATTCATTTTTATAATTTTAACCCCAAATTTAAATCGTGCCTGAAAATTACTCAAATCAATTATTATCGAGCATCTTAAGTATTTGTTTTGTGTTTTTATTCTCGGTTAAAATCTGTGCTCAAGATTTTCAATTACCCAAAAATTCAATAAAAGTAAGTGTTTTACCCATATTTGTCGGAGAGGTTAATTTTAATTACGAACGCATATTATCGAAAAAAATTTCAGGTGAAGTAGCACTTGGATTTGTAACGGACAATTATCTAATGAATTTTTTATCCGAGACTAACTCGTCTGTGGCAAATAAAATTTTAATAGGTCCATCCACTGGATTTCTATTCAAATATTATCCATTCATCGCTGGAGACGAACTATACATCGATTTTGAATTTAAGTATAGAAGATATAGAAAACGGTATTCGCAAGATGCATTAGATTTTAATGAATATACTGAACGATTTATTCCACGAGTTGGTGTTGGCTATCAACATTTTTTAGATGAAAAATTGTTCATTGATTTTTCAGGAAATTTAGGGCTTGTCTTTCAAAATACACTAATTTTTTCTAATGAGAGCGTTAATAAAACGATAAAATTAAATTTTGGGGTAGGACTAAAATTCGGCTATGTTTTTTAAAATAACTAATTTTAATTAACCAATGTCGAAAATTAAATCTTCATTTTTCTGTCAAAATTGCGGCTATGAATCACCGAAATTCATGGGGCAATGTCCTTCTTGCAATCAATGGAACTCTTTTGTAGAGGAAGTTACGAACAAATCAAACAAAAATGTAGTTGCTTTTTCGTCTGATTCTAGAAGTGCCACTCCTCAGCTGATTCAGGATGTAATAAAAGAACTTGAAGAACGTATTACAACTTCAGATTCTGAATTCAACAGGGTTTTAGGCGGCGGAATTGTTCCAGGTTCAATTGTGCTTTTAGGCGGAGATCCAGGAATCGGTAAGTCAACGCTGCTTTTACAACTTGCTATTTCTGAATCACTAAAAGTACTTTATGTTTCGGGAGAGGAAAGCGATCGACAAATTCGCATGCGAGCGGATCGTTTGGGGCTGAAAAATGAGAATTGTTATTTATTGACAGAGACTAATCTCGAACAGATATTACTTCAAGCAAAAGAATTGAAACCAGAACTAGTGGTCATTGATTCAATTCAAACGTTGTTCTCATCAACCATTGAAAGTTCACCTGGAAGTATCTCTCAAGTTCGAGAATGCACGGCACATTTGCTTCGTTTTGCAAAACAAACTGCAATCCCTGTATTTTTAATTGGTCACATTACAAAAGACGGTTCAATTGCTGGTCCAAAAGTGTTGGAACACATGGTTGATGGGGTATTACAATTCGAAGGAGACCGAAATCACGTTTATCGTTTGTTGCGCGCAATCAAAAATCGATTTGGGTCAACGAATGAATTGGGAATTTACGAAATGCTTGGTGCAGGTCTTCGCCCAGTTGAAAACCCATCAGAAATCTTGATTTCGAATTCAAATCAAAACTTGAGCGGAATCGCAATAGCTTCAACTATAGAAGGTATGCGCCCCTTGTTAGTGGAAGTTCAAGCTCTTGTGAGTAGCGCTGCATATGGAACGCCTCAGCGCTCTTCAACAGGTTTCGATTCAAAACGACTTAACATGCTTTTGGCAGTGCTCGAAAAAAGATGTGGGTTTAAATTAGGAGCTAAGGACGTGTTCTTAAATATTGCTGGAGGAATAAAAGTTGATGACCCTGCGCTAGATTTGGCAGTCGCGATGGCTGTTTTGTCCTCAAACGCAGACTTGGCGATACCGAAAACAATTGCTTTTGCGGCCGAAATCGGACTTTCTGGTGAAATCAGAGCTGTTAATCGCTTGGAGCAAAGACTTTCTGAAGTTGCTAAATTGGGTTATGAAAAAGTAATTGTATCAAGTTTTTCAAAAGGAATAGACTTTAAGAAGAATAAACTTGAAATCATTCGATGCTCCAAGATTGAAGAAGTAGTTAAAAATGTATTTTCATAGAGATGTCAAAAATTAATTTTACATCCGCTCAACACGTTGATATTGAATTTGAAATAGCTCCTGTTGTTTTGCGAATTGCAGCCTATGTTATTGACACAATTATCCTGAGCGTTTATCTATTCATCGTGTTTATGGCTGTTCAATTCGATGGGTTTTTTACGAACTTCGGAACTTGGTTATTTTTCATGTTGCTTCTTGCAAAGTTACCTTGGATACTTTACCAACCTGTTATGGAATATCTAACTGGCGGACAAACCATTGGAAAAATGGCACTTGGAATTCGAGTTGTGCGTTTAAATGGTGAACGAGTTGGCTGGAGGGAAGTAATTACCCGTTGGTTACTTCGTGGTGACTTTTTGTGGATTTCAGCAAGTTACTTCGTGTACCTAATTCCTTTTTGGAATGTATTTGATTCATTTATAGTAATGCTTTCGAGTCGCCAACAACGTATTGGAGATTCATTAGCAGGAACGATTGTAATCAAGAATAAATCTAGCCAATATTACAAACTTAAAGATGTATTGAAAATCAAATCTCACGAGAATTATACACCAACTTATTTGAATGTGGTTCAATTCACAGATGAAGATATGATTTACATCAAAAATTGCATTCAACATCGAAAAAGATACAAAGGAAAAGAGATTGATGCCTTACTGATAAATTTAGCTCAAGAAACCGCTCTCCTGTTAGGAGTAAGCGAAATTCCAACAGATCGCGTTAAATTTTTGGAAACTGTTTTAAATGACTATGTTGTCTTAACTCGATAGGATATGTCAAAATTAATTTTGGTGCCTACACCAATTGGAAATTTAGAAGATATTACATTGCGATCAATTCGTATTTTACAAGAAACGGAGTTGATTTTTTCAGAAGATACGCGTGTTACCAAAAAACTACTTGATCACCTTGGTATTATGAAAAAATGTCTACCATTTCATGCCCACAATGAGCATCGTTTTTTGGAGAAATCTATCGAATTGATTCGTAATGCAGAAAGTACCGTTTTGGTTTCAGACGCGGGAACACCGGGAATATCAGATCCAGGATTTTTGTTGGTCAGAGCCTGTATTCAAAATGGAATAGATGTGGAGTGTTTACCAGGTCCAACAGCGTTTGTTCCTGCTTTAGTAGCAAGCGGATTTCCTTGTGATAAATTTGTTTTTGAGGGATTTTTACCTCACAAAAAAGGACGACAAACACGTTTGAAATTGCTTGCAGCAGAGGATCGCACTATCATCTTGTATGAATCGCCTCATAGGCTTTTGAAAACTTTAGAACAAATGACTGAACATTTTGAATTGACACGTGAAATTTGTGTGGTTCGTGAGATCAGTAAACTATTTGAAACATATCATAGAGGCCATTTGTACGATCAACTGAATTACTTTAAATTAAACACACCAAAAGGTGAAATCGTTTTGATTATCAAAGGAAAAGATTAAAAAATATCCTTCTTCTTCTTTTCTATTTCTTGAATTTTCCCGGTCTGTGTTTTAATCGCATCTTTCTTTTTTTCTTGAGTAGCTTTATTTTCCTCGATTTTCTTTAAGTTGTCATCGTTTCTCTTTTTTTTATCTTCAATTTCCTTTTCTAAATCAGATTTATCTTCCTCAAGCTCTTTTTGCTCTTTTTCCATATTTTTCAATGCTTTATTTTCTTTTTCAAGAAGGCTATTGATGTAATTTGACGCACAGGACCTTCCGAAAGATTCAATTGATTTTTTAAAAAGTTCAAATTGCGCGGAATGATCTTTGCTATTTAAAAATGCGCCACCCAAATCAACAGCGAAAGAGACATATACAGGATTATCATTTTTCTTTTCATATCGAGCATAAACATCAAAAGTCTTCTTACCATATTCTTTCCATTCGCCTAGCAACACGCAATATTCACCTTTATTTTCCTTGCATTTGCCCCAATCCTTAAGGAAACTTTTTAATTCATCTTGAAAAAAGGATTCATCCACAAATGGAATCTCAATGGATAGAGAAGTTTGAGAGCCCTTTGAAATAGTCATATTGCCTTCTTTAACTCGCATTGACTGACAAATTGCGACTCCTGTAATGAGAAACGAAAATAGTAATTGTGTTAATTTCATGTATGATTTTTTTATAGATTAAAATTAATTCTAAAAGTTTTATTGTGAATACATAATTTGCAATTTTATTAACTTTGATTGTGAAATTTACAGACGTCATTGGTCACGAGACGATAAAGGCTCAAATCCGAAAAGAAATACTTTCGGGAAATATCGCACATGCCAAAATGTTTCATGGCAAATCGGGCTATGGAACCCTACCATTGGCTCTCTGTTTCGCTCAATTCATTCTATGTGAGCAAAAAACTGATCAGGATAGTTGTGGGGTTTGTCCATCCTGCAAACGTGTTCAGGATTTCAATCATCCAGATGTTCATTACGTTTATCCCACTGGTAGACAGAGTCAGGATTCTTCAATTTCGCTAATCAAAGAATGGTGTGGGCAATTGAATACTAATCCATATTTAGACCTATCAACATGGTCTGATATAATCGATTCAAAGAACATACGACCAATCATTCGCGCAGCTGAAAGTGATGAAATAATTCATAAACTAAGTTTAAAGTCCTACGAAGGAGGTCCAAAGGTTTTGATAATTTGGATGGCGGAAACAATGAACTCTTTTAGTTCAAATAAGTTACTTAAAATAATTGAGGAGCCTCCAAGAGATACATATATCATTCTAGTATGCGAAGACATCGAAAACGTCTTGGTTACTATTCAATCTAGAACTCAAAAAATAAATGTTCCGAGGATTTCACAAGATGATTTAAGTAGCTTTTTGATGCATGATTTTCAGTTGAGTCGAGCCGAGGCAGAAAATGCAGCGACTTTTTCAGAAGGTGACTATTTAGTGGCGATTGATTATTTAAATACTAACGAATATCGGTCCATTTACAGAGATCAATTTATACAAATGATGCGTTTGAGTTACAAGAAGGATGTGATTGGCATGATGGATTGGGCTGATAAAATGGCAACTGAACCAAAGGAGCGACAAAAATTTTATATTGTTTATTCATTACACATGTTTCGTCAGAGTATCATGGCTAATTACATTGGTCCCGAAATGATGCGTGTTTCGGATGAAGAAGAAAAGTTTCTAAAAAATTTCGCGCCATTTATTTCAGGTAATAACATTCGTGAGTTTCAGGAAACATTCGATGATGCGCATTATCATATCGATAGAAATGCAAATGCCAAAATTCTTTTTACTCAACTTTGTTTTCAAACAATGCGTTACATTCACGTTGCTTAAAATTGAAATCTAAAAAGGATAATTGTTACCTTTACATTTAAAACTAAAAAATGGGATGTGCTTCTTGCAGTAGTGGTGGTGGAACTCCCCGGGGTTGTAAAAACAACGGGACTTGCAGTTCAGGCGGGTGCAATAAGTTAGAGGTTTACGATTGGTTGGCCAATATTGCACTTCCAGTGGGACAGCAGGTTTATGATATTGTTGAGGTTCGATTTAAAAACTCCAGAAAAAGTTTTTATCGGAATTCTGAAGGTTACCCATTGCAAATTGGAGATATTGTAGTTGTCGAAATGTCACCTGGATATGATGTCGGTGTTGTTTCTGTAGTTGGAGAGTTAGCTCGAATTCAAGTTCGTAAAAAAGCGCCGAATTTGAAACCAATGGAGACGCGAAAAATCTTTCGAATTGCAAACCAAGAAGAAATCGATAAATGGATCAAAGGTCGTTCACTTGAAAAAGATTTGATGTATAAGGCGAGAACATTGGCCTTGAACTTAAATATGGAAATGAAAATTTCCGATGTTGAATATCAAGGGGATCTTTCAAAAGCTACGTTTTATTACACGGCTGAAGGACGCGTTGATTTCAGGCAACTAATCAAGGATATGGCGGACGATTTTAAAGTTCGAATAGAAATGCGACAAATCGGTTCACGACAAGAATCATCTCGATTGGGAGGTATTGGATCGTGTGGGCGCGAATTATGTTGTACTACTTGGTTAACCGATTTTCGTTCTGTTTCTACTTCTGCGGCGCGCTATCAGCAACTTTCATTGAATCCACAAAAATTAGCGGGTCAATGCGGTAAATTGAAGTGTTGTCTGAATTACGAGTTGGATATGTATCTCGATGCAATTAAGTCGTTTCCTAAACCTGAAACACGATTGCACACAGAAAAAGGCGATGCATTTCACTTTAAAACGGATGTTTTCAAACGCTTAATGTGGTATGGATACCACGGAGAAAATGGCTTGATTGCCTTGACTCCAGAACGTGTAAAGGAAATCGTAAAACTCAACAAAGAAGGAGTAAAACCGAAAGATTTGAAAGACTTTGAAATTGTTGAGCAAAAAGAAGTTGAGGTGGGTTATTCAAATGTGGTTGGACAAGATAGTTTGAACCGTTTTGAGAAAAACTTTTCTAAATCTAAGAATCAAAATCGGAAGAAAAAGAAGAACAAGAATAACCAACAAGGAAATAAAAACAATCCCGTAACTTGATGAAAATAGTTTTATTCTTGATGCCTCTATTATTAATATTTGCAAGTTGTGACGAGACTGCCTATTATCAGAAATCTTTTGGTTTCAAGAATAACATGTGGAATCAAGATGTAAAACCTAAATTTGAAGTTAAATTTCAGGATACATCTAAAATTTACGACTTTGTTTTAACACTCAGAACAACAACTGATTACAAATACAGCAATCTTTGGATTTTCTTGAATTCAACCCCACCTGTTGGTCAATCTGTTCGAGAGCCATATGAGATAAAAACGACTTTTCCGGACGGGAGTTGGATTGGAAAAGAAACCGGAACGATTGTAGAACATCAACTGGTTTTCAAGCGTCGCCGATTACCGTATAAAGGAAAATACAAATTTGTAGTTGAACAGGCTATTACCGAAAAAACGATTGACGAAGTTCTTGACATTTCCCTTCGAGTTGAAGAAGTAAAGGAATAAAATGCGTTTCAGAGTGCTTTCTCAGGAAGAGCTTCAACATTTGGAAGCTGAATTCAAACAATTCTTGATTGTCAATCATATTCATTCCGATGATTGGAAAAAAATAAATGAAAGCGAACCTGAAAAAGCTGTTGCTCTCGTCGAATTATTCAGTGATACCGTTCTTTTGAAAGTGTACGAGAAGGTTGACTACATGGAGTTTCGTTCGAAGCAATTATTCTCGGTTTATCGCATTCACTCAGAAAGAATTGAAACGATACACGTTAAGTCGGAGGATCATACTGTGAGTTTGGAAACAGACGAGGAAATTTCACTTGCAATTCAATCAATCCCCCCAAAAATATCCATTTATCGCGCTGAAAAAAAGGTTAATCCTTTCAAAGAAGATGAAGTTCATCGCCTGGTAGAACAGGGTTGTTCAAAATCAACTGATAATGTGTGGAGTCAATTTAGTATGTTTATTAATACATCATCATAGCCAGACCGAAGCCCATTTATTGCAAAATAATTTTAAGCTTTTTGTAGCCTCGAGTGGAGACATAATTTCTCATCGTTTATTAAAGATGGATTCTTTGAGAAGTAAAAAAGTAAGATAACTATTTCCTTAGCACAAAATTCTGCCCCAAATAAACCCTTCTAACTTGTTCGTCAGAGGACAGCTCTTCGGCAGTACCAGATTTTAAGATGCTCCCTTCAAAAAGTAAATAAGCACGATCGGTGATGGATAAGGTTTCCTGTACGTTGTGGTCGGTAATTAAAATTCCAATGTTGCGCTTTTTAAGTTCGGAAACGATTGCTTGGATATCTTCAACAGCAATTGGATCAACCCCCGCAAATGGTTCATCAAGTAAAACAAATTTTGGATCTGTAGCTAAGGCACGTGCGATTTCCGTTCTTCGTTTTTCACCACCTGAAAGGCGATTTCCAAGGTTTTTGCGAACGTGCGTCAAATGAAATTCCTCGAGCAAACGCTCCAATTTTTCTTGTCGTTGCGTTTTATTGAGGTCGGTCATTTCTAAAATGGCCATGATGTTGTCTTCAACGCTTAGTTTTCTGAACACGGAAACTTCTTGAGGAAGATAGCCGATTCCCATTTGCGCACGCTTGTACATCGGTGATTTGGTAATTTCAACGTCATCCAAAAACACCTTTCCTTCATCAGGCCTAACCAGCCCGACAATCATGTAAAATGATGTTGTTTTTCCCGCACCATTTGGACCCAGCAACCCAACAATTTCGCCTTGATTTACTTCCACAGAAACGCCATTAACGACCGCCCTTCCTCGGTACGTTTTTTTAATATTTTCTGTGTAAAG
>VGML01000052.1 GCA_016866415.1 Bacteroidota bacterium
TTATATAAGGCATCAAACTTCTCTGGTGAAAATCCAATATTAACATCGCGCCACCAAACGGCGTTTTCAGTAATTTCATCACGAACTATAAAACGATCTTTAGGAGATCGCCCCGTGAATTCTCCTGTTTCAATAGCTAAAGCACCTGTATCGGTCAGTATACCCTCACCAGTAATGATACAGTCTTCAATAAGTTCAGAATGAGTTAGATTCCAAAATTGCGTTCCAAGGTTAGAAAGTCCTATCGATTTGTTTAGATCTGAATTAGACCCGTATTTTCCTGTTAAATCCATATTAATTTTGTTAGCAACAAGCTTTATACATTGCAAAATTAACCCTTAAGGAGCGATTGATCATTGATTTTACTTATATTTTTCTAACAAAGGTAAAGAAAGCTGTTGAGAAAAAAAATGACCCAAAACAAAAAAAAAATTGTATATTAACCTTAGTGTATTTTTTACACTTAGTTGTTTGGATCATTATTTGTTCAGAATATTTAAATTAAATTATTATTGTTGATATCAGAATAGCGGAATAATAATATTAGTCGCATCTAACATATACCTTTGTAAAAAAAGAATAATGACTTTCAATATTAAAAAACTAGGTCGATTTACAGCTGTTTTAGGCTTTATTTTACTTTTTTCTTTTTGTGTAGATAAAAAGAAATCACGATTAAAATTTGTCGATGCTCCAACAACGTGGTATTCCACCAGTTTAAAACACCTGAATGAACTAAAACATTTTGAACAAGCTACTGAATTCGAAAAGTCTATTGTTGCACTTAAAAATAAGGAATCAATTCTTCCTTTTATGAACCTAAATATCAAAATCTCATTGCTAAGTATTGGTGGTGAATCAACGTTTTTTAGAGAGGGAATTGAATTATTTACTGATGTTCATGCAATTCAAGTTCCATCGGTTAATTTATTAAACGATGAACAATTAAATTCATTCAAGTCTTCAAACTATATAATAATTGGTGTGCATGCAACCAAACAAAACATCATTTTAGACTCGATTAATGAGACCCTGTTAAGAAAACTTCCAGCATCAACTAAAAAAATTCTTGTAGTATTTGGAGCAAGTGATTTTGTTAATTCAATTGACTCTGAATATTTTGATGCAATAATACTCGGATTTGAAAATCATCAAATTGCTCAAAATCGTGTTGCTCAATTGTTATTCGGAGCAATTGGAACAAATGCTAAAACCAAGAACAAACTGGATAAATTCCCTACAGACTCAGGATTGGAAATAAAATCCAATGGTCGGCTAAAATTTTCTACACCCGAGGAGGTAGGTATAGACCCATCCTATTTTAAGAAAATAGATGAAATAGCTCTAAATGGAATCAAAATGGGAGCCTACCCAGGCTGTCAAATCGCTGTAGCTATTGACAACAAAATTATCTTTCGAAAGAGCTTTGGTACGCATACATATGACAACAAAGATGAATTGGTTAATAATGATGACCTATATGATATAGCATCAATAACTAAAATAGCAGCCTCTACCCTATTGGCGATGCATTTGAAATGGAAAAATGAGTTTGACTTGAATAAATCGCTCAGTGACTATATTCCAGAGGTAACTAAAAAAACAGCTTATGGTTCAATAGTCATTCGAGATATGATGGCACATCAAGCTGGTTTAACTCCTTTCATCCCATTTTACAAAAGGACGCTTAAAAATGGACAACTTGATTCTGAAATTTATTCCACCATTCAAAAAGAAGGATATGATTTAAAAGTAGCCGATGGAATTTATATTAAACGAACTTATGTTGATAGTATTTATAGACAAATCTTAGGAACCCCATTAGGCACAAAGAAATATGAATATTCAGATTTGTGCTATTATTTTACTCAAAAAATATTAGAAAAGCAGATTGGAAAACGCCAAGATTTATTCCTTTTAGAGAATATCTACAAACCGATGGGATTAAGATATGCCCGTTATCTTCCTTTAAACTATTTCGAGAAATCACAGATAGTGCCAACTGAACGCGATATGGCCTTTCGCAAGCAATTGCTTCACGGAACTGTTCACGATCCAGGTGCAGCTATGCTGGGCGGAGTTGCTGGACATGCTGGGCTTTTCTGTAACGCAACTGATTTAGCAAGTATTATGCAATTATTTTTAAATAATGGAACATATGGTGGAATGCAGTTTTTTGATGAGAAAACGACTACCGAATTTACAAAACAGCAATTCCCCGGTAACCGTCGAGGAGCAGGATTTGACAGACCAAATGCAAGCGGTGTAGGAACTTGTGACAATCTAGCTTCTGCTCAAAGCTTTGGACATTCGGGTTTTACTGGGACACTCGCATGGGCAGATCCAAAAGATAAAGTGATTTTTGTTTTTCTATCTAATCGAGTTCATCCAGATCAAGATAACTGGAAGCTAAAAGATATGGGCATTCGCACGCAAATTCAGCATGTAGTTTACGAGGCAATTCAAGCAAGAAAAAAATAGGATTGAGCAGAAAATTAAATGATATTGATTGTATTTCCCCTCTTCGACTGGTTGTGATCAAGAAGCATTTGTTTGATTTTCTCTGCATCACTTTTTGATAAACAATATGCTGAGGCAGATCCTCCAACCACTTTGATATGAATGTCGGCGCCAACAAAATGTTCATCAATCGTAATATTTCGAACATATTTGAATGCTATTACTTGTTCGTCAACACCGATCATAATTTTATTGCGCTTTCGAATAGTAATAGTCTCTTCATCCAAGTCAATTATTATTCTCCACGGATTTAGCACGTGTGCACCTTTTCCATTCATAATAAGCGCATTAGACGCTGAAGCTGTTTCAAATCTCATCTTTAACGTTTTTAATTTACTACTACTCGACCATTTGGTTTTTCATACCATCCTTTACCGGGCGGTATAGCGACAACTCGACCATCTCTACCTTCTCGCCAACCATAGCCACTTTTAATTTCAATAACTCGACCATCTCTACCTTCTCGCCAAGAACTCGTGGGCGCGTATTTGACAACTCGACCGTCTCGACCTTCACGCCAGTAATATCCGTCAGGAATAGTGACCACTTTTCCATCCTGACCTCTTCTCCAATATGACATCTTACTTATTGATTTATTCAAACTAATTTACAAAATTTTCACTAAAAAATATAAAACTCCCATTAAAATAATTAATAGGAGTTTTATAAACTAATTGAGAACGAAATTCGTTAATCCTTGAAATCCTTTAAGTCAATTTTTTCATTGACCACCATTTTGGAAACTTTTCCAGAGAAAGTCATTTCTCCAAACGACATTGACATCGAATGTGGAAATAAAATTCCACCAACGTCTTTATAATCTCCTAATACATTTGTTGATTCAATTGTTTCATCTCCCTGTTTTCTTATTGAAACCGATTTTTCTTTTAAGAAAGTTGTTTTGTTGAAGTAATCGTAAGATTCCGAAGAATCCTCAACTGTTTTTACTACATAGAAGTCTATTCCGTTTTGATTTTCGACACCAATCAAATCATAGTTGGTTCCATTTTTCGCATAATTCATCTCAGGGAAAAGACCACTTGACTTTTTCTTTGAAGCCATCTCTTGAGAAGTCATTTCTTTTTTACCAGCTTGCATGTTGTATGTAAATCCTGACTTTCCATCGTAAAATGACTTTTGAAATACCATCCCTTGACCTTCCATCTTCTGCGCTTCAGTTTCAGGAGCCATCCAATAATCTGACATTTTTAAAGGAATCGGAATTTTAGCTGAAGACAAATCCGTTACGCGCTCGTAGGATTTAATTTTTTTCAACTTCTTAGAAAGTTCTTTCTTACTTTTCGTTTGAGTAACCGCATATATATAATTGTCGATCAATTGTTCCTTGGAAATATCAGCTTTTTTCATTTCCTTCACTTCGTTTCCAAAAGCATCGAATAATTCGATTTTACCATCTGAATCAAATTTCTTCAATTTGTCAATAATTTCCTCATTACCAACAACAACGATATTACAGTTTTTAGATGTGAAATATTGTTGAGCCATATCCAAAACATCTTGCTTATTAACGGACTCCAATCGTTGCAGATAATTCCTGTAATAGTCTTTTGGTAATTTATTCTTAATAATATTCAGAGCGAAACGGGCAATTGTTTGTGGATTTTCCAATGAAATTGCAAATTTCCCATTCATGGTAGATTTGGTTAAATTTAACTCTTCATCCTTTACGAATTCGGTTGTTATTTTTTCAAATTCACTTAAAATTTGTGTGACTGCAGAATCAGTTACAGCATTCCTAAAATTACCTCCTGCTGACAACCAAGCTCCATCATCTTGGATATTAAGTGAAGAATAACAACCATATGTGTATGCTTTATCTTCACGAAGATTTTGCATCAAACGAGTACCAAAACCACCTCCTCCAAAAATGTTATTTAAAACTGTCAATGGCAACTGATTTTTATCTCCTTGCATTATTTTCACAGGGAAAGTTACGTAAACAACTGACTGAACAGCACCTGGTTTCTTTACAAAGACAACGCGATTTCCTTTTGAAAAATTACCCGCATCAAAACGATTTTCTAAAGCGCCTTCTCCTGACCAAGACCCGAAATACTTATTCAACAATTCTTCCGTTTGTTGACGCGTAATGTCTCCAACCACCACCAAATAACTACCTTTTGGAGTGAAACTAGTTTTGAAATAATTAACTACATCTTCACGCGTGATGTTATTCAGGGTTGCCTCAGTCATAACGTCGCTGTATGGATGATTCGGAAAGTTGACTTTTACAACGGCATTTTGAGCCATGGTGTTTGCATCTGATTTCGCTGACATCAAAGCATTTTCGTTTTGTTTTTTAATTCGATCAAACTCAGACTGAGGAAAATTGGCATTTATTAATACATCTGACATCAAGGATAATCCTTTATCAACGTGTTTTGTTAAACAAGAAAGAAACATCGAATTTTTATCTGCTGATAAAGAGGCTCCGATATAATCGATTTCCTTATCTAATTGATCCTTTGAACGATTATTAGTTCCAGACATAATTAAAGAACCTGACATTTCAGAAAGACCAGCTTTAGTGCCTTCCATTCGTGAGTCGGACCCCATGCTTAGATCAAAGGAAACTTTCGGAATTTTATGGTTTTCAGAGAGAATAACTGTTATTCCATTTGCCGTTGTAAACACTTCAGATTCTTTCAAATCATTTTCTTTTTGAGGCGCAGGAGAGGGCATCACAGAACGATCCAATTGTGCTTGAACGAATCCCGTGAAAAGTATAATTGAGCTTAAAATTAACTTTTTCATGACTTTCAAATTATTTTTTTGGTAAATAGTGAAGAATGACACGTGCATCCTGTGTTAGGTATTTCTTAGCGACACGTTGAATGTCCTCACGCGACACTTTCATATAATTGTTCAGAAGCGTATTCACACGATCAGCGCTTCCGTAATAAACGCTATTATCAGCAAGATTCTCAGCAATTCCAGCGACAGTCGAATTGGCACTAACAAGATCATTTTCAAATTTGTTTCTTGCTTTTTGAAATTCATCTTCTGAAATCAATTCGTTTTTAATCAACTCAATTTGCGCATCGAATTCAGCTTGAATTGCATCCAACTCCACTCCATTTGATGCAATTGCTGCAAAAATTTCAACACCTGCGTCTTCCAAAGCGAAATTAAATGAGAACGCAAACGTTGCCATTTCCTTCTTTTCTACAATGGTTTTATTGATTCGAGAACTACTTCCACCTGAAAGAACTTCATTCAACATTTCCAAAGCATACGAATCTTCACTGCGTTGTTCAGGTAATTTATACCCCATAAAAAGAGCAGGTAATTGAATATTATCATAAACTACATCTTTAATAACACCATTCATTGGAGTCCGGTCTTTTTCGGTTCGTTTAATTTCAATCAGTTTGGACGTCAATGAAGCAATCAATTTCTTAGCAGCTGGATCTTTTGAATTTAGAAAATCTTTCTTGTCAAATTTAGATTTTGAAATTCCATATCGTTTTTCGAAGTCAGCATCAGTTTGAGCAATAAAATCCCGATATAACGTAATTGCTTGTCCTTTCGGCATTGAAGCGAAATACTTGTCAATCCATTTTTTAGTTTGAGCCATATCCAAATCTCCAGCAATTGATAAAGTTGCATTTGACGGAACATAATACGTTTTGTAGAAATTGATGTAATCTTCTTCCTGCGCAGCGTCTAAGTGCTCCATACTTCCGATAGGTACCCAGTTGTAAGGATGACTCGGAAATGCCCGTTTAAACATTTCTGTTAAAAATGAAGCATAAGGCTGATTATCAACTCGCTGACGTTTTTCTTCTTTCACAACACTACGTTGCGTTTCGATTCCTTTGATATCAACTTTTGCATGAAGCATTCGCTCACTTTCCAACCACAAGCCTAATTCTAACTGATTTGAAGGAAGAATTTCATAGTAATATGTTCTATCCTGAGATGTATTCGCATTCAACACTCCTCCATTTTTCTCAACCAATTCACTGTACTTCCCTCGCCCGATATTTTCAGATCCCTCGAACAATAAATGCTCGAAAAAGTGAGCAAAACCCGTTCTATCGGGATTTTCATTTTTAGATCCAACATGATATAAAACGGAAACAGCAACAATTGGCGTTGAATGTTCCTCGTGCAGAATAACGTGAATGCCATTTGGCAAATCATACTCCACGAACTCAATTTTCTTTTGTGAAAAGACACTTAAGTTTACCAAAAGCACCAATCCAAATAATTTAACTTTTCTCATTTTTTGATTTTTGCGTCACTAAGGTAACTCAGAAAATTGAAATACGAATCACAAAATGACATGTGGTTAGTAATTGAAATAAAAGGAAGTAATTGAATATGGTCTGAAATTTGATTATTTTTGAATATATGAAAATTTCAAGCATACTTTCTCTTTTAATATTTTCCTTTACATCTTTGGCTCAAGGTGTGGTTCCAATGAAGGATTTCAACAATTTTTTTGTTTCATTCCAAAATGGCTTTTTTCAGACAATCGAATTACAACCTGTAATCGACTATAAATCTGGAGATGAATTAGTTGCATACGTTGACACACGCGGAAACTTACGACTTTATGATGGATTAAGTAGAAAAGATGTTACCAATCTTACAACTGAATATCAAGTTTCAGATCATCTCATGGGATTTTACATTTCTGGTTCATTACGAGCTTATTCACAGGGGAAATTTATTAGATTGACAAACTTCGCTAGGGGATTCTCAGTAAAGGACAGTATTATTGTATACGAGGATACCCAATACAAATCATTGAATGTTTTATACAAAGGTGTTTCCACTCAATTAACAGCATTCTCCGAATTGGATTTTCTAAAGTTACCAAATTACATAGGAGAAAACATCGTGATTTACAAAGATAATGCTTTGAACGCATTTGCCTTTTGGAGGGGAAAGACCTATGAAATTGGAAATTTTAATGAAGAAATTATTAATTACAAGATTGGGACTGATGTTTTTTGTTTCAACGACCCATTCAATCAATCCTTTGTAGTTTTTGAAAATGGGAAATTTATGGATGTTGAGCAATTACATGTAAAAAAATATAAGGCCGGCCGTGGATTTATTGTTTATGAAGATATCAACGGGAATTTATTTAGATTCGAAAATGGCGAAAAAACCCAGTTATCTAATTTTTCTGCCTCATTCTGGGACGTTAAGGATGATATGGTGGTTTGGTCAGAAAATAGTTATGTTTTTGCTTATACCAATGGTCAGAAAGTTCAGGTTGCGAATTTCATTCCTCAAGCTTATTTGATTAAAAATAATATTTATGCTTTCAAGAATATTTATGGCGGGGTTAGCGCACTAGTTGACGGAAAAGTAGAGGAAATTACAAATAACGTTGACGCAGAATTTGAAATATATGGAAATAAGGTTCTCGTAAAATTGTTTAACAAAACAAACATTGTTTTCAGTGAAGGAAAAAAATATTCGAATTAAAGTTGGACTAATTTCCTTTTTATTCTTTTTTTCGAATCAAGCATTGTCTCAGGTTCCTGAATTTGATCGTTTGGAACAATTATTTTATCAAAAACATTATAAAATTGTTTACAGGAAAGCGAATCGCTTGTTAAACAATCCTGAATTCGATTATTCGAAAATGCCTCTTTACTACCGATCGATAAGCGCCTTGGAATTGGCTTCTAATCCAATTTGGTTAAAGCGAAACAAAGCTGAATTTGAACAAGCAATAATGGATTTGATTGAAATCAAAAAAACCGAGCAGGGTTCTCGCATTTTTGAAGCTCATATAAACGAACTCTCAGCTTTAAAAACAGATTTGGATAGTTGGCTTTCAGATATAAAACGCCAAGGAAATGAGAGCAATTACTCAATCTATAAAGAATCTATTTCGAAAATCTTTTCCGGACTTCAAATTAAGGACGTTAATGATTCAAAATCTGAACCAGTAACGAACGTAAGTAGTCTTGCATTGGCATCGCGATTTGAAATGGTTAAATTCGCTCAAAAGCAATTGGGTGTTCCTTATGTTACAGCGGGAGAAAGTCCTAGTGGATTTGATTGCAGTGGTTTTACATGTTACATAATGGAATCAACAGGACGTAAAATACCACGCAGAGCAAAAGATCAATATGACGCTTCAACAAAATTAAAACCGAACCAGGCTAAAATGGGAGACATGGTATTCTTCTCAAATGGCGGTGACATTTCGCACGTTGGAATGTTGATTAATGAACCTGGTCAGTCTAAAAAAATGATTCATGCGAGTTCTTCCAAAGGAATTTCAATAGTTGACATTGAATCATCTGAATATTGGAATAAACGAGTAGTAGGTTTTGGAACGTTTTTAAATAATTAACTTTCTCGAAAATTACTGCTTTTTGAGAAAATCAAAAAAGAATTTATGGTCAAAATAATTAATATCAGACAATTGTCTAACCATTCAAAGTGCTTCAAAAAATTAAAAAAATTAAAAATTAGAAGGATAATACATAAAATTCTACCTATGAAATTTACCTGATTTTTTTTTCTTGAGAACAGATCCCAAAAAATCATTGAAAAGATGACTGTAAGAGGAAAAAACAACCATTGCCAATTCGCTCTTGAATTTTCAATCTGAGATAACAATAAAGCTGTTTTCAGAAACTGAATAAGCGATGTGACAAGAATCAAATAGCTGATTTGTCGGGATTGAATTTTAACAACTAATGCAAAAATCAAACATAGAAATGAAGAACCAAAAATGATAAACAATTTTAGCCAAGGAAATAAATTCCAATTGAGAACTTGATAAAGAGAAAATGCACAAAGTAGAGCAAAAAGAATTGATACAATTGTTATTACTTTGTTAACATTTGATATTCTTATTGATTCCACATTAATTGTAAATAATGTTTATTAAACCAAATCGTCTAAAAGTCCTGAATTTGTACTAATCGTTTCTTCGTCGCCTTTTATGTCTTGATAAAATTTAGCAAATGAAACATTCATGTAAGGGAATAACCACAAAAAGCCAATTCCGAGAGTAAGAATACATAAGAATGCCCACCCGATAAAAGACAAAGACATTAAAAATAAATCCATTTTGTGTCCATCCATCATGGATTTACTTTTATCTAGTGCATCTCCAGCCGAAATATTTGGGTCATCTGCTAAAATATAAAATGTCATAGAATATGAAATTGCTGCTATTATTCCAGGAACAATAAGTAGCAACAACCACAGAAATGTAAACAATATCATTCTAAGATACGCTTGCATCGAACGCGTAAAATCATTAAACCCTTCAAATAACTGTTCAATTCTTGGTTCACTATTTCTTGAAATCGATAAAACAAATTTGGTTAATCCAAGTTGCAATGGACCCGAAAGAATGAAAGTTGCAATAGGTCCAAGAATCGGAATGTTTTGACAAATCGAGGACGCAATTAAATAAAGAAAACATCCACCAATTGCGATTCCCCATTTTCCATTTAATGAATTTAATGCTTGTTGTCTTAAAATCGAGTTTTCTGTTTTCATTGTTAACTTTTTAAAGTTTCGTTTAATTGAACTTACCAAAGATATAAAATTTTATGATTACGTTTTTTGAATTAAAGACCATCGAGACTTATTTCAAATTTTGACGAATAATTAGACTCTGTTTCCTATTTCCCAAACAAATAATTTTTCTACTTTTACGACTCAATAAAAATGATCTGAATGGAAACACTAGCTGGTATTAAACTTAAAGAAAATGGTTACTACCATGGGATTGGAAAGTTATCTCCTATTTTAATTGATAAATTTAAAACTGAATTCGATCTTTTTTTTGAAGATAAAAGAAAACGTTTTTTTTCTCGATTTGAATCCAATACGAATTACTCAGCGAATCATGATATTAATCGTTGGAATATGCTTCTACCGAGTGATTCAGAAATGTTAAAGAGCGGTTTTTTCGTACAGGATGATTTGTTTCCAACATTACAATCCGTTTTTGATGATCATTTCGCTTTGGTCTTTTTTTCTTCTGATATTTCGTCACCTGGTTCTGCATTTCAAACCATACATCAAGATGGAAACGATTTCGCAGTAGCACTAAATGTCCCTTTGGTTGATTCAGATGAACAAAACGGGGCAACACACATTTATCCAAAAACACATCGCTTATCCGATGATTCCCCGTTTACAAATGAATCGAATACATTTAGTAATGAGGACATCACTAAAAGATCTGAACAATTAAAACCAGTTTCTTTGAATGTTAAAATTGGAGATTACACATTGAGGGATTTAAGACTCATTCATCGTGGAACACCAAATAAAACGGCTGAGCATAGACCTTATTTATCCTCTATTTTTCTTCCTTCAAGTGAAAATGTGGCGCCAACATTTGAATCAATAAATTATGGACTAAGTATATTCAAACAATTTAAAGATATTGCTTTTCCAACAGGGAAATCGAATCTGATTGATTACGCAAACACATTTGGTCGTTTAGTTCTTGGTTTTTCAAATTCAGATCGTGTAAATCGTCCTATTCCAAAACAAGTTAGTGATCAACTAAATGAAGACGCACTTTATTGTCTGCGATTTGCTTTTTTTGAAGATGAAAAATTAAATAAGCGAATCATCAGAAATGATAAGTCAAGTGAAGAGTTATTGCATGAAATTGAACAAGCAAAAGTTGAATTTGATCAACTTACAAAATAGTTGATTCTATTAAAAATCTGAGGGAAGAAGTTGAAAAACTTTGAAATCCTCTTCATTTAAAGATTTCAGTTTTCTTTTTAAGCTATTTCTCTTTTTTTGATCTTTTTCGCTTTGGTCATACTCTTTGATTAGCTCAAGATAATCTTTAATTTCCTCTACCCGAATGCTCATTTCTTCAATATCGTCTAATTCTGATTCTTTGTAATCATCAAATAACTCATTAACCCTCAAAATATCTTTGCGATAATAGGACATTTCAATCAAGAAAATAAAAGGGCCGTAAACATAATATTCCTCGATTTTTTGTAAACAAAAAGTTTCAAACTGCTTCATTTTTTCAATTGCCTCATGAATTAATCCATTTGAAAGACACAATCGAAAATTTAAATTCAATTCGGAGAAGAAACTATCAACCAAACTATTTTTTTCAGCGGCTTTAATACAATCATTTAAAGCTTGGACATAATCTCCAAGATACTGATGGCAAATCGCTCTTTGACTATAAATATAGGCAGCATGTTTATCGTTATCAATTTGAGTCAATAACGCAGTGAACGTTTGGATTCCTCTTTCAAATTGATGGTTATTCATAAAAATAACTCCAATTAGATCCACGCATGAAAGGAACTGTTCGTCCTCATTTGGACAAAGACTCAATAGCGAAATTGCATCCTGCGTTCGTTGAGCCTTTGCAAGCAATAATGCTTTTGTAATTATTATTCGACCATTTAATGGGAAGATAGAAATAGCCTTATCAATCGAGTTTTCAATTAATTTGGTTTCTCGGTTTAAAAAGCAAACCTCAAAAGCCAAA
>VGML01000053.1 GCA_016866415.1 Bacteroidota bacterium
AAATAGAAAAACTTCAAAATTCACACGTGTTAATTGTTGGCTTAGGCGGCATAGGATCCTTTGCTGCTGAATTTATCGCGCGTTCGGGAGTTGGAACAATGACAATTATCGACGGGGATGTTTTTGACCCAACGAATAAAAACCGTCAACTTACGGCAATGGATTCAACAATCGGAGAGAATAAAGCGGTTGTTCTAGCTGAAAGATTAATAGACATAAATCCAAAACTAAGATTGAATGTAATTGAAGAATTCGTTCTGCCTAAACGTGTTTGGGAGCTTTTAGAGGAATACAAACCAGATTATGTAATGGATTGTATTGACTCGGTTACTCCAAAATTGGAATGGATAATTGCATGTAAGCGATTGAAAATTAAAATAATTACGCATTTGGGAGCTGGTGGAAAAATGGATCCGTCTAAGGTAAAGGTTTCCAATTTGGAGAACACCTTTAATTGTAAATTAGGTGCCCATATTAAAAAGCGAATGAAACGAAAAAACATTTCTTTTCGAGGTATTAAAGCTGTTTTTTCGGAAGAAATTCAAGAGAAACTATCGTTGAAAATGACAAATGGACTTAATTTTAAAAAGTCATTCTACGGCACTATTAGTTATATGCCTGCTCTTTTTGGATTAATTGGTGCGGCTGAAGTAATAAAGTTCCTTTCAGAAAAAGAACGTATATTTGATTAAAAATTTACGATTATAAAAAATGTTTTAAGTATTTCGCTCATTTTGTTGCTTTTATCTTCTTGTATTAAGTACGAAGAAGGTCCGTATTTTAGTTTTCTTTCCAAAGAGAAAAGGTTAACACGATCATGGGAATTAACAAAGGTTGAATATTATGACGGACAAGATTCAACTTATTCAGAGGGAACAATTTATCCATTCTATTTGGAATTTTCAAAAGACAAGAGTTTAAATTATAAAGTTCAAAAAAATGGTGTTTTAGAGGAATTTGTAACTTCATGGGATTGGCATTTAGGTACTTGGGGATTGACGCTCGATTTAACGGGTAATATTTCGGGAAATAATGGATTTAGAAATTATCAAATACTAAGATTACCCAAAAAAGAGTTATGGATTTATGATCGTGGCACCGGCCATAAATATTATTTTAAATCAAATTAATTTTACAAAACCATGAAAAAACTTTATTATAAAATTATTATTCTCTCAAATTCTTTGAAAATGGTTTTGAAAAATTGGTACTCGGCGTGCTTAGCTTCGTTTGTTGTTTTGTTTTTGACAAATGCAGTATTCACTCAGACTGTTCAAACTTTCAATTACACGGGAGCAGTTCAAACGTTTACCGTTCCAACTTGTGTTACAAGTATTACAGTTAAAGCTTGGGGTGCTGGTGGTCACAAAGGTGGAAATGATACTTATAATGGTGCAAGTGGAGGTGGAGGGGCATTTACACAAACAACTATAGCCGTTACACCGGGTCAAGTTTTGAGTATAATTGTTGGTGGCGCAGGTGCAATTGGAACAAACTGTGCGGGTTCAGCCCCTGGTGGTGTTGGTGGCTGGGGTAATGGTCAACTTAACGGTGGGAGAGGTGGAAATGCTGGGTCGAATGGTTGTTCTGGCGGAGGAGGCGGAGGAGGTGGGGGGACAGGAATATATCTTGGCTCAAATACACTGGTTGTTGCAGGCGGAGGTGGTGGTGGCAGCGGCGGTGGAAACCAAAGTGCAGGTGCTGCTGGAGGTGGCGGTGGACAGAATGGATTTACTGTTTCGGGGTGTAATCAAGGGTTTACAAATAATAGTGCAAACGGAAACGGAACTCAAGGAGGCGACCGCGGAAACGGAGCAGACGGAGCAGGCGGTGGAGGCGGTGGCGGTGGTAGAAACGGTGGGACGGGTGGAAGTGCTCCTACAGGTTGCGATTGTGGAGGATGTGGCGGTGGAGGCGGTGGAAATTTTGCCTCTGGAACGGGAAATACACTTACAAATGCGAATGGAGTTAATCCGGCAAATTCTGGAGATATTCATTTTCTTGCTGGCGTTGGTCATGGAGGAACTTCCTCACAATCTGCTGGTAACGGTTTTTTGGTTTTAATATATGATCAGCCAATTACAACAGCGGCATTTCAAGCTCCGGCTTCATGTTTCGGACAAGCAAATTCAGTATTTACCAATAATTCAACCACAACTGTTGGAACAATCACTTCCCATTCTTGGAATTTTGGTGATGGTTCATCCTTAAGCACACAGCAAAATCCAACTTACACTTATACAACTCCGGGCACTTATTCTGTAACACTCACGGTAACCACTAATTCAGGTTGTACGGCAACGGTAACCCAAAACGTAGTCGTAAACCCAAGTCCAGTGGCGTCTTTTACAGTAGATGCTTCTTGTAAAAATGAAGGTTCGCCAACGGTTTTGACCAGTACCTCCTCTTTTGCTAATGCTCAAACCGATGTCATTTTATGGACAGCAAATGACGGTACAACCCAAAGTTCAAATAACTTCTCCCATATTTTCAACCCACAAGGAATCTATGAAGTGACTTTAACAATAACATCAGCGCAAGGTTGTATAAGTTCAAGCACACAAAACGTTAACCACTTTTATTTTCCGACCGCTTTAGCCACCATTCCCAACATTTGCAATGGAAACCCTATGAATTTGGTGGCACAAAGCATAGGTTTTGCAAATCAAACATTAACGAATACTTGGACTGTAAATGCTGGCGCTCCTTTGGTTGGTAATAGTGTTCCTTTTAATTACACTGGCCCAGGTAATTATGCAGTTCAATTGGTTGCTTCAACTTCTTTCGGTTGTAATGACACTTTAAATCAAACGTTTATTGTTTTTCCTTCTCCAACAGCACAATTTTCGGTAGAAAGTGCTTGTGCGAACACACCGGTAACTTTCACGAATCAAAGTACGGTAGGTGGTTCAAGTAGTCAGTTCGCATGGTCAATCAACGGAACAGCCCAAGGAAATGGTCCAAATTTCACGCATACTTTTCCAAGTGCTGGAACTTACAGTATTAACCTCACAATTACCGAGAATAATGGCGGGGTAGTTTGTAGCAGTCAAAGCACACAAGAGTTACTCATTTTCGGAATTCCACAAATTTCGGTTACTGGAAATACAGCTATTTGTGCAGGAGAAACAATTAATCTTTCGAATGCAACATCTGTTTCGCCTGTTGTTAACCTCAACTATGATTGGACAGTAAACGGGACATCTGTATCTAATGCCACTAATTTTCAAGGAGATTTTCCGATTGAAGGTACTTATAATATCGTCTTAACTGCGACAAGTGCTTCAGGTTGTTCAGCAAATCAAACTTTTGTTGCCGTGGTGTCACCAATTCCTCCAGCACCAGCTTTAACCGTGAATTTGATAAATTGTCCTGGTGATGAAGCTATGTTAAGCGCAGAATTAATTCCGAATGCAACAATTGCTTGGACAGGTCCACAAAATTTTAATTCAAGCAGTGCAAGTAATAACTTTCAAATGTTTGTGCCAAATATGGGGGTTTATTCCGCTTATCAAGTTTCAGATGCCGGATGTATTTCCCCTTTCAGTGTAATCGATGTAATAATTCAAAACATTTATTCTTTTGATGATTTTCTTTTTCCGAATGTTATCACACCGAATAATGACAATGTAAACGATGAATTAGACGTTGATGCCTTTTTCAAGACCTGCGATACTTACACATTGAGCTACTTTAATCGTTGGGGACAAATGGTTTACAGCCATGGACAAGGGGGAGTTCCTTTCGCTGGAAAAACACAAAACGGTGCTGATTTGGTAGACGGATTGTATTTCTACAAACTGGAGTTTTTCTCAGGTGGGCAACAAAAAGACGGTGTTAAATCAGGGTTTATACAAATTCTGCGATAAGTTCAAGACTTATATTCCATTTTGAATGACCTAAAATCCCCTCGAGCTTCCCAAAAACTAATCATTTTCAAATTGCCACTCCGACGCGGCGGATTCAAATTCCTTTTGAATCGCTTACCGCGACCACTTTTAGTTCATTTGAGTTACGTTTTCCGCATTTTGCACCAATGCTATACCGTGGAAATAAGGTAGAATGTCCTGTTTGTAAAAAGTCATTTTACGGAACCATCAGCTATATGCCTGCTCTTTTTGGATTAATGGGTGCAGCTGAAGTAATTAGACATCTATCTGAAGATTAAAATATTATTTCTAATTTTAATGAAATTAATAACAATAATTATGAAAAAACCTTTACTTCTTTTGATTGGAACTTTTTTATCAACATTTAGTTTCTCGCAAATCTTCACAGATGATTTTGAAAGTTACGCAGCGGGATCGTATGTTGGTCCTCAGTCTACATCCTGGACTACATGGTCAGGTGCGGAGGGTGGCGCTGAAGATGCTCAGGTTACCACAAACCAAGCTAGTAGTGGTACAAAATCAATTTATCTTTCATCAACTTCTGCAAATGGAGGTCCGCAAGATGTGGTTTTGGATTTTGGTCCATTGTACAATAGCGGTGTTTTTACATTTCAATCAGATTTCTATGTAAATTCAGGAAAAACGGGTTATTTCAATTTCCAAGCTTCTCAAACAATTGGACAAACGTGGGCCTTGAATGTAAATTTTGATGCTGGCGATATGTACATTGACGATGGAGTAACATCCAATTTAGTGGTAAGTACTTATCCACAAGCAGCTTGGTTTACACTTAAAATTGAAGCTAATTTAACCTTGAAGGTGTGGAAAGCATACATTGATGGTAACTTAGTTGGCACATGGATTAACGGTGTTAATGCGTTAGCGTCATTAGATTTATATCCAATACAAAATAGTCAATTTTACGTTGATGACGTAAGTTTCGATCACCAGCCTTATACGCTTTCAAACTTAAATGGAATGATGGCAATGGCATATTTAGGTGGAGAACTAGCAGGTCAAAACGTTACCCCTAAACTAACAGTAGTAAATGCGGGAACAACCGCAATAACTTCATTTGATGTTAATTTAAATTATGGAGGGAATAATTATTCTCAATCCGTAACAGGTGTGAATATTGCAAGCACATCTAATTATGCAGTGACCTTGAATTCTTTGCCATTAGTTGCAGGAAATCAAGTGTATACAGCAACGGTTTCTAATGTTAATGGTACAACAGATGATATTTCCAGCGATAATACGTTGGTGGGGTCAATAAATCCAGTTGTTCCTGCGGTAGGAAAAATGGTAGTGAGCGAAGAAGGAACAGGCACGTGGTGTCAATGGTGTCCACGCGGAGCTGTTTTCATGGATCAATTCAATACGAAATACAGTCAGTTTTGGGCTGGAATTGCTGTACACAACGGAGATCCAATGACAGTTACTAATTATGATGCGGCATTTGGTGGATTAATTTCTGGATATCCAAGTGCTCTTGTTGATAGAGGAAATGATGTTGATCCTTCTGGAATGACTCCAGACTTCTTAACCAGAGTACAAATCGCACCAAAAGCATTTATTACAAATGGAGCAACATGGGATGCAGCGACAAGAACATTGAATGTTTCTGTAACGGCTGATTTTCAAGCTAGTGCAAACAGCAACTATAAATTGGCGTGTGTTTTAACAGAAGACGGCGTTACTGGAACAGGTTCTGGTTATAACCAGTCAAATGCATATTCTGGAGGTAATAATGGTGTTATGGGCGGATATGAAACCCTTGGAAACCCTGTGCCAGCAGCTCAAATGGTGTATGATCATGTAGCGAGAGCAATTGCTCCAAGTTTTAGTGGATACACAAATAGCTTTCCTGTAACAGTTGTATCAGGAGACCAACATACCTTAAACTTTTCTTTTGTTTTACCTACAACATGGGATGAAAATGAAATTCATATTGTAGGCTTATTAATTGATCCTTCAGGAAAAATTGATAATGCAGGGAAAGCAACTATAACAGAAGCTGTTTCAAACGGATATGTATCTGGAAGCAATGCGGGATTGTATGAAGCAAATGTAACCCAACTTGATGAATCTGTGAATATTTATCCAAATCCATCTAATTCTCAAGCAAACATTGCGCTTAATTTGAAATCGACTACAGAAGTTGAGGTTTCAATACTTGATCTATCGGGGAAATTAATGTCGCAAAGAAATTATGGTTTATTAGATGGAAACATCACTATTCCTTTAAATGTAAATTCTTATTCATCAGGTGTTTACATTGTTAAAACGGCCATTAATGGAACAATAGTTCAAAAGAGATTAATGATAGAGTAATAAGCTTATAATTAACGTATTGGAATGGGTAGCCTTATGGTTACCCATTTTTATTTAAAAAACATGTTAAAAACAACAACGAAAATTTAGGTTTTACGTTATAATTAAAACATTGTGAGAAAACATTTTTTAATATTAGTTTTGATCGTTCTAACGAGGCTTAATTTTGTGTTTTCACAATTAGTAACGAATATAGGCACTTCTCCTTTAGGTTTGGTTCAAAATGTTCTACTAGGGCCAGGTGTTACGGTTTCAAATATTATGTATAATGGTAGCCCATCTTCCATCGGGTCATTTACTGCAACAGGAACAAATTTAGGAATTAATCAGGGCATCGTTATGACAACGGGAACTATCCTTGATAACGGGTCGGGTCCGCAAGGCCCAAATAATCAAGCTGGAGCGGGGATTGATAATGGAGCTGGTGGTTCTGGACTTTTAACCAACTTGATAAATGGTGTCCAAACATACAATGCCGCAATTTTGGAATTTGATTTTATTCCATATTCTGATACCGTGAAGTTTAAATATGTGTTTGGTTCTGACGAATATCCAGAATTTGCTCCACCAAATAATTCAGGGTATAACGACGTTTTTGGATTTTTTATATCGGGTCCTGGAATTACGGGCATTCAGAACATTGCCAAATTACCGAACAATGGAAGTATAGTTTCTATCAATAACGTAAATGCCATTACGAATTCCTCTTTTTACAATTTTAATGGGGATGGAAATACGGCTCCATATAATTCAAACCCGTACTATATACAATATGACGGGTTTACCGACGTCTTGACTGCTGTTTCTAAAGTTCAATGCGGACAAACATATCATTTAATTCTTGCAGTTGCAGATGTGGGAGATGGGCAATGGGATTCGGGAATATTTTTAGAAGCAAACAGTTTGTCTTCGCAGACGCCAATTTCTATTAATTACACCATTTCTGATACTCTTTTCAGTTCTCCTTCGATCATGGCAGAGGGTTGTGTTTCTGCAACAGTGACACTTTCTAGAGAAAACAATTTAAATACCACATTAACAATTCCAATTCAAGTTAATGGGACAGCCACCAATGTTGATGATTACACAGGAATTCCAGCAAGTGTTACTTTTCAGCCAGGCCAATCGCAGGCAACATTTAATATTACCACGAATACTGACCTACTCAATGAAAATCAAGAGAGTATCATCCTCTCCTTTTTATTGACTGATCCTTGTGGAAATTTAACACCTCAAAATATTACCCTAACGATTCAAGATGTCCAACCATTGAGTGTAAATATTAATGATCCCGTTATCCCTTGTCCAGGTGACAACATCACATTATTAGCCGTGGTATCGGGTGGATTGGCGCCATATAATTACAGCTGGAGCAATGGTCAAACCAGCAACTCGATAAGCTTGTCTCCAACAACTTCTGGTCTTTATTCCGTCACAGTTACTGCACAATGTTCAGCTTCAAGCGCAACGGATACAGTTTTTGTGGTGGTACCTGTATATCAACCATTGGAAATAACAACATCTGATGACTTATCTTCAATTTGTCCTTATGTGGATGAGGTTTTTAACGTAACGGCTAGCGGTGGTTTAGGTGTTTATGATTACGTTTGGACAAGTAATGGCTCGTTTATTTCCAGTTTAGATTCGATCACTGTTCAGCCTTCGGTAACTACAAATTACATTATTACGGTTTCAGATGAGTGTGGTTCGGTAGTTTCTGATACAATAACGTATACCATTTTAAGTCCACCTCTTTTGACTTCAATTAATACAATTCCTGAAATATGTCCTGGCGATAGTGCCTTTATTTCGGTTAATGCCATTGGTGGGTACGGAAATTACCATTATTATTGGGAGGCAACGGGAGATACCGTGCCTGGAATTTGGGTTAAACCGTATTCAACATCATCTTATATCGTGCAGGTTTCTGATGATTGTCAAACATTTAGCGTCCCAACAATCGCTCAAGTAATTGTGGTAAAACCAGATGCCGATTTCGGAATCTTCAGTCAAAATTTGATGGAAGGCCTTCCAATTACTTTTCAGAATTTAACTTTAAACGGTTATATTTATGATTGGTATTTTAGCGATGGTGGATACTCTACTTTAGTAAATCCTTCCCATGTATTTGATTCACCTGGAGAATATACTGTAACCCTTGTTGCAACAGATGCAAAAGGTTGTGTGGATAGCATTACAAAACCCATTACTATTTACGAGGAGTTTTACATTTATATCCCAAACTCATTTTTCCCTGATGGAGATCGATACAATGAATATTTTTCAGGAAGCTTTATTGGTGTAAAGTGGATAAAAATGGAAATCTTTAACCGTTGGGGAGAGCAGTTGTATTATACGGAAGATCAAAACTTTAAATGGGACGGAACATACAATAATAAACGCGTGCCTGACGGAACCTATACTTGGAAATTAACTTATCGACCAAATCGAGGAATTGATGAGATGATGACAGGTCATGTTAACGTATTGCGTTAATCAGAGATGATTTCGAATAATTCGTTCAAATTAGGGGAAATAATCACCTCAATTCTTCTGTTTTTAGCTTTATCAGTGGCGTCTACAGGTAGAAACTCACCTCTTCCAGCTGCCATTACTTGCGCCGGAGACATCTTTGAATTAGCTAGTAAAATATCAACAACCGATGTTGCTCTCAAAACAGACAATTCCCAATTGTTTTTGGGTGAAACCGAACTAGTTAATTTGTCCGTGTCGGTATGTCCTTCAACTACAATTTCTAAGTCTTTTTCATTTTCGAGTACTTTTCCGAGTTCAATCAACGCCTTTTTCCCTTCAGGTTCAACGAAAGTACTTCCTGATTTAAAAAGTAGCTTTGCCTCTAAGCTTACATAAATTTTTCCATTTTTTTGAACGACGGTCAAACCTTGATTTTCGAAACCCCTTAAAGCATTTGCCACTTTGGCTTTCAATAACTGAACAACAGCGTCTTTTTTACGAATTGCCTCCTCAAGTTCATTAACCCTTTTTTCACGTTCAACCAAAAGTTTTTGTTTCTCTTTTAATTCTTGATCTAATTTTAACAATGCATCTTCTTTTTTCTGAAGTTCTCGATTTTTACTTTCCAAATCAGCTTGTAGGGCAGCTGTTTCTTTTGCACTTAAATTTTTCAACTTTTCAAATGAAGTTTCCAAACTTTTGTGTTGTGTTTTTAACACATCGTAATCCCGTTTTAAAAGTCGATATGTGCTTCCTATCTTCGAAGTGTCTTGCTTCAGCTGACTAACATCTTTTGATGAAATATCATATTTGGTCTCCAAATCTTTTGCTTTCGCTTCGAAATCATTGCTACTTTGCTTGTATTTAGCTAATTCATCCGCGCAAATTCGCTCTCTTTCCTCCATTTCCTTAAAGCGTTTAGCTGAAACACATGCACTAAGTGTTATTGTAATCAACGCAAAAAATAAAACATTTTTCATAGTTCTTGATTTTAAGCAAAGTTGCCCACTTAATTGATTTCTTATTTTTACGATTTTAATTTTTTTAAACAATGAAAATTTCATAAAAGAAATAAATCGACGTTTCGAACTATTGTTCTAACTTTGAAATTAATACCAACCCGTGTCAAATAAAGAAAAAACAAAGCAAAAATTGAGTCAACTTTTACTTGATTTAAAGTCCGAATCAGAGTCTAAAAGTTCTACAGCGATTCTTGAACTAGCATCTATTGGAGATTTATCCGTAATTCAACCGTTATTTGATATTCTCAAATTAAAGGCAGGGACTAGTTTACAAAAACAAATAGCAAAATTACTTTCGGATATTCAAATTTCCGGTTCCGCTGAAGTATTTATTCAAGTTATTAAAAACGAAGAGGATAATGAAGTCTTAAAATTGTTTTTACCTATTTTGTGGGAGTCTAAGTTGGATTTTTCTGAATACCTGGCTGACTTCGTTGAAATAAGTGTTTCAGGAGACTACCTAGTAGCTTTGGATTGTTTAACCATAATGGAAAACATGCCAGGTCCATTTTCGGAAAGTCAACTATTAGAGGCTCAATTGCATTTGAAAGAGTTTGTGGAAAATAAAAGTCAAAACGACGAACGAAAAATGCAAATTTTAAGTGAATTAACCATTTTCATTAAAGATCAAAACGAAGGCATCGATGCCGATTTGCTTTTTGATTGATGCTAAAAACCAAAAAAGCCACACTAAAAAGTGTGGCTCGAGAAAATAAATATATTGTAATTAGATTTGTTGAGATTGCATGCGCTGTTTGTAAGCTGCACGAATTACTTCCTGACGGCGAACAACAGATGGTTTTTCGAATTCTTTACGATTTCTCAATTCCTTCATAACGTTAGTCTTTTCGTACTTTTTCTTGTACTTTTTTAACGCTCTTTCGATGTTTTCACCTTCTTTTATCGGAATAATTAACATATATAATTAAGTTTTAATTTCTGAATAGGGACGCAAAGATATGACAAAATCAATAATATCAAAGAATTATTTCAAAATTTCTCGTGAAATAACCAATTTTTGAATTTCAGATGTTCCTTCGCCTATGGTCATCAACTTGGCATCACGTAAAAATTTCTCTGCCGGATACTCTTTCGTGTAACCATATCCACCCATTATTTGAACAGCTTCATTGCCACATTTTACCGCAACCTCTGAAGCATAATACTTCGCAAATGCTCCTGCTTTTGTCACGGGTAATTTATTGTTCTTTAGATAAGCGGCTTGAAAAGTTAAAAGCTCCGCTGCTTCAACTTCTGTTGCCATATCTGCCAGTTTAAACCCAATAGCTTGGAAATGAGCGATCGGTTGACCAAATTGCTCTCTTTCTTTTGCATATTTAACAGAAGCTTCATAGGCACCACGGGCAACACCACAACTCAAAGAGGCTATAGAAATTCTTCCGCCATCCAATATTTGCATCGCCTGCTTGAAACCCATTCCAACTTGTCCTATAACGTTTTCCTCTGGAACACGCACGTTGTCAAATATTAATTCAGCTGTTTCGCTTGCTCGTACGCCTAATTTTTCTTTGATTTTTACCGCGGAGAATCCAGGGGTTCCTTTTTCAATAATAAACGCGGTAATCCCGTTGCTATCAAGAAGCTCTCCTGTTCGAATTAGAACTACAGCTACGTCTCCGGATAAACCATGGGTAATCCAGTTTTTAGCACCGTTTATAACCCATTCGTTTCCTTCTTTAACGGCCGTGGTTTTCATGCGCATTGCATCTGAACCAGTATTTGGTTCAGTTAATCCCCACGCTCCAATCCACTCACCGGAGGTAAGCTTTGGTAAATATTTTCGTTTTTGTTCTTCTGAACCATGGTAATAGATGTGTCCAGTGCAAAGTGAGTTGTGCGCAGCAACACTCAATCCGACACCTCCACAAACACGACCAAGCTCCATCAATGCTGTAGCATATTCGAAATAGGAAAACCCTGAGCCGCCATATTCTTCAGGAATAAATATTCCTAATAGGCCTAATTCACCCATTTTTTTCATCGTTTCA
>VGML01000054.1 GCA_016866415.1 Bacteroidota bacterium
GGCCTTTATTTGGTAATTCTGCGTCATATCGTATAAATTCATTTCAGTCTGTCGAAAAAGACTCATTAAATAATTTTAGAGTAGAAAAGGCTAATGAGAAATATTCGAAAACGGAGCAAATTCAATTAATAAAAGCACTTGATTCAATTCATGAGAATAATCCTAATAAATCTTTAAATGTGAGAAAACAAATGATTTATGTGGGTATGGAGCTTATATCTAATAATAAAATTTTT
This sequence comes from Bacteroidota bacterium, assembly GCA_016866415.1. Taxonomy (GTDB): domain Bacteria; phylum Bacteroidota; class Bacteroidia; order Flavobacteriales_D; family Crocinitomicaceae; genus UBA952. The sequence continues at coordinate 237 of VGML01000054.1, forward strand.
GGAGCCGGACCAGGGGCCTTTGAAAAATACTGTGAGGCCAATAAAGATCGTTTTCAACTGAAAACGCAACGGTCTGCTCATAATTTTCCTATTGAAATAATAAGTCAATACGGTTTTGTTGCATGGATTTATTTTATTATTATCTGTTCGCTATTATTTAGGTTATTCATTAGTAAATTAAATCAAAGTCGAATTGAAGCTTCTGGGATCGCTGTCTTCAGTATATCCATCGCAATTTGTTGGTTAATGCCTTCTGCGTTTTTACTTTTAGAGGTTAGTAGGATATTCCTGCCCCTTCTCGTGATTTATTATCTTTCAGAAAATTCTATTATCAAAAATGGGTAGAAAAATAATAATTTTTGTAGGTTTACCTTTATTTGCCAAAAAAATGGCAAATGACCTTGGTGAAATTGATAAATCAAAGACATACCTCGCTTTTGATACTTATTATTCCTTTACAGATAAGATTTTATTTTTTTTTACCCTTCCCTTTTCTTCTTTGGTAATTTCCTTTAACGGAGTGACGGACAAAAGCGGAACTCTTGATTGGGTATTGCGTTGGAAAAAGAAATTGATTCTTCAATGGATGGGAACAGATGCCCTGTTAGCGATGGAACGATTTAAAAATGGTTCTATTTACAGAAAATATATTGATTACGCGTCAAATTTTGTCGACTCTCCTTGGCAACAAGAAGAAGTTAAAAGTATCAATTTACCAATTTATATTGTTCCTTTTAAGTATGGTAGGGAATTAACTCCCGTTGATTTTTATCCTGAAATGACAATTTTTACGTATGTCGCTGAATCGAGAATGGAATTTTATGGTTGGGAGAAGATAAAATTGGCTGCGCAAAAATTTCCATTCATTGAATTTAGAGTAGCTGGTCTCAAAAATGTGTCTGAAGATTATCCTTCCAATATCAAATTACTAGGTTGGCTCAAATCAGAGGAAATGGATAAGGAAATAGTAATCGCACCTATTTTTTTACGAATGACTGATCATGATGGTTTTTCAGTTACGGTAATTGAGGCTTTATCTGTAGGGGCAGAGGTAATTTGGACACATCCATCAGAATGTATTCATTGGGTGAAAAATGAAATCGAATTAGTGCATAAAATTGAGGAGTTACTAGTATTGATTAAAAATCGAAATCTTTCTCCTAGTATTGAAAATATTAACTTTTCTAAAAAAACATATAATAAGATTACATTACACAGAAATTACATATTGAACCTAGAAAATTTGTTGAACCGATGAAGATTTGTTTTTTCGCAGATGGAAAAAGTTCCCATACTATTAAATGGTGTGAACATTTCCAACGATTAGGTCATGAGGTTCATTTAATTACTTTTCGAAATTCGAGTATTGAAGGTGTATCTGTACATTATATTAACGTTGGGAGAATTCATGTAAAAGGAGGGAATTGGAAAGTCCTTTTAAAGTTTTTTAAAGTTCGCCTTCTTTTAAAGAAGATTAAACCGGATATTCTTCATGCGCATTATGCAACGAGCTACGGAATTACAGCGGCACTTACCAATTTTCATCCACTAATTATTTCAGGATGGGGATCGGACATACTCGTTAGTCCTAAATCGTCCAAAATAATGCACAATTTAATTAAGTGGGCATTGAACAAATCAGATGCAATTACGATTGTCGCAGATCACATGCTGGAAAGTGTTGTATCTTTCGGTGTCCCTCAATCAAAAGTCAAGATTATTACTCATGGCATAAATACAAACTTATTTCATAAAAAAGAAGTTGAAAAAAATGAGGTTTTCACCTTTGTTTGTACCAGAAATTTAGAGCCACTTTACAATCATATTCAACTTTTAGAAGCCTTTGAAATTTTAATTGAAAAAGGTTTGAAAGTAAGTCTAATTCTAATTGGTGATGGCTCATTAAAAAAGGAATTGATGTCATGGGTTGAACATAGAAATCTTAGAAAAAACATTCACTTTCTAGGGCGAATTTCTCAAAAACAAATGGTTTTGGAATTAAATAGAGGGCATGTTTTCGTAACGGTTTCAACAACGGATGGTGATGTGGTTTCTCTTGTAGAGGCAATTGCTTGTGGTAATTATTGTATTGGCTCAGATATTCCTGCCAACAAATGTTGGATTCAGCACAATCTAAATGGATTAATAGTTCCCCTATTCGACAAGGAAGAATTAGCAAAAGCGATGATAGAATCAATGGAGAATTTTTCCAAGCCGACAGAAGAATCAATTGAGTTTAATAGAAATATTATCGAAAAAAGAGGAAATTGGAATTCGAACATGATTTTAGCAGAGAATTTATATTACGAATTAATAAAAACAAGAAACAGTTAATTTATTGAAGGCGATGTCGGTTTCATGTATCCCGATTTTTTCTGACTTGCCAGTCTCTCAGGAATGGATTCGGCAAAATGAGAATGGTGTGATTGAGATGAAAGGACAAAATCCGATTGATCAGGCAATTAAAATTAATCGAGAACAATGTGTTTTGATAAATACCCAACTCATTAACGACCGAGCCACGCGCAAAGCATATCGATCAATTTTTAAAAGCTTTCGCTGGAAAAAGTTAAATTCAATTCGTTTCTTAACAACGATTTTATCTGAATTTCATTTTACATTTCTATCTTTACGCCCATTGAAAATCGATTGTGCAAAGAAGAAAGTTTCTCAAAAATTTAACGCTAACATCAGGAGCAATAGCTCTGGGTAAATTTTCATTCGGAAAACAATCAACTTCCATTCGAAAATCAAAATTGGTGATTTTGCACACCAACGATACACATTCTCACATCGAACCATTTCCGGCTAATCATTCAAAATTCCCGGGAATGGGTGGCGTTGCGAAAAGACATAGTTTAATTCAAAAAATCAGAAGTGAAGAGGATCATGTTTTATTATTAGATTGTGGCGATATTTTTCAAGGAACACCCTACTTTAATACCTTTCACGGCGAGTTGGAAATGAAGTTGATGTCAACCATGGGCTACGATGCAGCAACGATGGGGAATCATGATTTTGACATCGGTTTGGACGGATTTTTAAATGCCAAACAATTCGCCAATTTCCCTTTTCTTTGCGCCAATTACGATTTTTCGGAAACAATTCTCAAAGATCAAACTCAGTCTTATAAAATTTTCAAAAAAGGTGGACTTAAAATTGGCGTTTTCGGAATAGGAGTGGAACTCCAAGGGCTTGTTCCTGACGATAAATTTGGAAAAACGAAATACCTCGACCCCATTGACACAGCAAATCGAATTTCGATGGAACTAAATTCAAAAGGATGTGATTTAGTCATTTGCCTCTCCCATTTAGGTTACGAATACCCAAATTCAATAAAAGTTTCTGATCGCATATTAGCTTCTAAAACCGAGTTTATTCATTTAATTCTTGGCGGACATTCCCATACTTTTTTGGAAAAACCTACCATCGAAAAAAATACCGTTGGAAATCCTGTGGTCATCAACCAAGTTGGTTGGGCTGGTGTGAACTTAGGTCGCATCGACATCGATTTTGAGCGTGGACTTTTTATGCCTAACTTAGTTGAAGTTAAGTAAGGATTTTGCATCGAATTTTCGCCTTTTTATTTTTAATACTCTTTTTTTTCTCCTGTATGAAAGAAGTGAAAATTGATATTCCAGGCTACAAACAACAACTTATGGTTGACGGAAACATCGAAGCAGGAGGGCATCCAATCGTAATTTTGTCACAATCTGCAAATATTTATTCAGAATCATACATTACTTCTTATGTCAATTCGTTTGTCTCGGATGCAGGTGTCAAAGTTGTAGTTGAAAATGATACATTCCAACTTGATTATATCTTATCCACAGATCTTCCGGTTTCATCACAAAAGAAACTTGCTGAAATGTTACGAATTAAACTGAATGAATTGTTACAATTACCGATTCGGGTTTATTCTTCCACAAGTTTGATTGCTCAAGCCGAAAAGACCTATGAATTAATCATTAATCACCAAGGTAAACTGTATAATGCAAAAACGTTTTTACCTGCACCGACGCCTCTTCAATCAATCTATTGGAAATTAGAGCCTGAATCTGGTGAATATGGTTATTCTTGGGCGAGACTTCAAGATCCACCCGGACAATTTGACGCCTATAAGTGGGAAGTCCGCAGAATCAACAAGAAAAATGGAGAAGATTTGGATCAAACCTTTCGACACGGTTTTGGAGCATATCGCGAGGATCGATATTTTGATGGTTTGACCTTTGATTTTTATTATCAAAATCCACTCAAAAGAAAAGACAGCACGCACCTGGAAATCTATAAGAGATATTACCGATTGGGAGATTCTGTCGTTGTGAAATTTTCCAAAATGGATAAGAAAACCTACGATTTTTTTGATAAAAAATCCGCACAAATGGAATCAAGCGATAATCCGTATTCAACGCCAATCAATATCCCAACCAACATAAAAGGTGGTGCTTTGGGAATCTGGGCAGGTTTTTCTCCTTGGTATGATACGCTGTATTGTGTTCCTTAATCTTTTACAATTCAATTAACTTTTCAAGTTCTTAATTTTCACTTGTCCTTTAAAATCAACTACATGCCACATATCTTTCATACAAAAACTAAGATATTTTTGTCGACCAATTTGTTTTTTTAAATCAATCATGTAATAAACCGTAATCTTTTTAGAGTCATCTATAGCTAATTCCCCAGTGGTTTGAAAAAAGTATTGATCTCCATTTTTTGATAAACTGGATAGTTTTGTGGTACTAATACCATTGTTATCTTTAATAGAAACCAAGCTGTCTTTTAAATCAAAAATCAAGGTGCTGTAGGCAGTTTCTGTTTTATCACAAATGTTTGCATCTGAACCTTCATTTTTCAAATAACGAGTGCGTTTTTCTTTTAACTCAAATGTGATTGTTTGAGAAAAACCAGTTGAATTATTGACGAAAAATAAAATAAGAAGGCCGAAAAAAGAGTTTCTCATGTCTTTATAATTTGATAGAGATAAATAATTTTAAATTCTAGCTACATCTAAATAATTTACTATTCAGTAGAAGCTCAGCATTCAAGGAATCATGCAACTACCACAATCCAATGTAGGATCATCATCATCATACATAAACGAATCCCAAAAACCTTTATAATTTTCAATCATAATAATATGATCTATGTAGTTATTCATTCCAGTGTTGTATATTTCCAATATTTCAATTGTTCGAATATTATTTAATTTATCTTCTATTTTGATACTATAAATTCCTGTAATTTTTCTTGTTTCATTAAATATTGCTTTTAAAAAAGAATCTGCGTCTTTATTCTTCATATATTCAATCCCATCTGAAAAATACGTTGTATCGGGAATTGTTTTGAAATAGTTTTTATTCCATTTCTGGAATTTCTCAAAAGCTTCTATGAATTGATTTCGAAGCAAAGTATCTTTAAGTCTTTTATATTCTCCAGAGATAATTTTATAACGAGTATAGGGTCCAGTATAATCAATACCATATGAATCTAAAAGTTTATTTTCACTTTGATTCAAACAGGTGAAAGTGAAGACAGTTTGGGCACAAGTATAACCTGCAGAACAAACCAAAAACCAAAAAAATAAATTTTTCATAATCAGTAATCTTTACTTAGACCAACAAGCCACATCTAAATAAGTCCCATAGCTCACAATCACCAGGTATTCACTATATTTATTCTTTCTCACTGCAACATTTCGGTAGAAATCATTAGGACTTGTCAAAGAAGAGTTATTGAATTTCTCCTCATCCACAATATATTGGAGTTGTTCTTTCCAGATTTCATCATTTAGGTAACGAACGGGATAAACATTCAACTTGAAAACATTGATACCGAATTTTTTTGATAATTCTTTCAAATCAGTTGCTTTGTCATTAGAGATTATATTTTCCAAATAAAAATAAGTGGCCTTGTTCAATTTGTCATCGCTATTGAACTTTATATAACCTGATTCTGCCCTGGATTTAGTTAGTTGCTTACTTACTTGCTCGTGAATAAATTTTTCATTTTGTGCCAATGTTAGTCCAGCGAAAAAAAGAACGAACAATAATAATATTCTGCTTGAGTATTTCATGGAATTATCGATTTAATAGGTTAGATATATCTTATTTGATGAATAATTGAGAAGACTTCACGGTTGGAAACGAAAACATCAAACTCAATATAATTATCCATATTTTTACCAAAAGAGTTGTCGTCTTTAAATTTTATTTTGTAATTCAATAAATAATCTGAAGTCCTCACTGACGGATCGAGGTATTCGTAGTAATCTTCTATTGATTCCAATTCCACCTTAACATCCGTTTTTCCTACGAGCCCTCGAAATGACTCAGTTAAATAAACGTTATCTATTTTTTGATTGGGATCATTATTTAGTTTTACCAGAAAAGGATTGAGCAATGAAACAAATTGAATTTCGTCATTTTTAGGTTTGTTCGCATACAAGAAATTACCTAAATCGATGATGTCTTTTTCTGAAACATTATTGGATAATAAGGCAACTATTTTGTCATTCACCTCATTGACTTTGATGATGTTTTTTTCGTCTATTGCATCTCTCTGAGTAAATGCAAAACTCACAAAAAATAAATAGGTTAAAACGCTCAGTATTCTCATGGCTATTTCATTTGAATTAAGAAAAAAATGAATTAGGTAGAGTTATGCCATCAAAAGAGTTTATTCTATTAAATCCAGAATCTTGAAAAGGTTACAAAATTTCATTTATTGAACTTTTTGCTATGTATTATCCACCCAACATTTCTCTGAAATTCGATTATCTTTGCCAAAATTTTTCAGATGTCACAAAAACCGGTTCGCGTAAGATTTGCTCCGTCACCAACAGGTCCACTTCACATGGGTGGAGTTCGAACAGCCTTGTATAATTACCTTTTTGCAAAAAAGAATAACGGAACATTTCTGATTCGAATCGAGGATACTGACCAAACGCGTTTTGTGCCTGGAGCTCAAGAATACATTATGGATGCCTTGAAATGGTGTGGAATTATGCCAACTGAAGGCCCAGGTCTAGGAGGAAACTACGGTCCATACGTACAATCTGAACGAAAAGAAATGTATCAGCCTTATGCCGAGCAATTGGTTAAGGAGGAAAAAGCGTATTATGCGTTTGATTCCGCTGAAGAGTTGGACAATATGCGTGAGCAAGCCAAAAAAATGGGAATGCCGAACTGGCAATACAACAGTGTTACCCGCACATCCATGCGAAATTCCTTGACCTTGCCTCAAACTGAGGTTGATCGCTTGCTAGCCGAGGGAGAACCTTATGTGATTCGCATGAAAATGCCTCGAAATCGCGATATACGTTTTCATGATATCATTCGTGGTTGGGTGGTTGTGAATACAAATAATTTGGATGATAAAGTACTTTTCAAAAGCGATGGCATGCCGACGTATCACTTGGCAAATATTGTTGATGATCATACCATGGAAATCAGTCATGTGATTCGTGGTGAGGAATGGTTGCCTTCAGCGCCACTTCATGTCATGTTATATGAAGCATTTGGGTGGGATTGTCCTGAATTTGCACATTTACCTTTGTTGCTTCGTCCTGATGGAAATGGAAAATTATCAAAAAGAGACGGTGACCGACTTGGGTTCCCGGTTTTTCCGACGGATTGGACGACAGCCGAAGGTGAATTGTATTCCGGTTACAGAGAAAAAGGCTATTTACCGGGAGCTTTCATCAATATGTTGGCTCTTTTAGGTTGGAATCCAGGCACGACTCAAGAAATTTTTACTTTGGACGAATTAGTTGAAGCCTTTTCATTGGATCGGGTTTCAAAAGCAGGAGCCAAATTTGACCCTGAAAAAACAAAATGGTTCCAACAGCAATATTTGCGGGCACAATCCGATGAAGAAATCGCCTTGAAACTGCAAGAGATTTCTGAGAATGAATACAATTTCGAAACGCTAAAAGCAGTTTGTCATTTGATGAAAGAGCGTGCTACTTTTGTTCAGGATATTTTAACGGATGGAGCTTATTTGTTGGCTCGTCCTACCGTATTCGATCGTGAAACAATTTCAAAAAAGTGGAAACCAGAAACGACAGCAGTCATTGAAGAATGGAAAAATGAACTTGCTCAAATCAATGAGTTCAATTCAACCAATGTTGAGACTGCCTTCAAAGCGTTTTTGGAGCGCAAGCAAATGGGAATTGGTGCGGTTTTGTTACCTTTCCGTTTAGCCGTAACAGGAGTCGGAGCTGGGCCGGGTATGTTTGATATTTCTGCATTTCTGGGTAAAGATGAAGTTGTTGCCCGAATCGAACTTGGTTTAAAGAAAATCACTGAAATTTTGAATGAAGCATAAAATCGAGGTTAAGGGCATTAAGCTTTACGCCTTCCACGGATGCTTGGAAGAAGAAGCAAGAATTGGTGGACATTATGTTGTCGACGTAACCATTTTTACTGATTTTTCAGAAGCTGCAAATACCGATGATTTATCTAAAACGGTCGATTACGTTTATGTAAATGCGATTGTCAAAGAAGAAATGGCGATTCGTTCGAAATTGATTGAAACTGTTGGACAGCGCATTTTCTCTCGCATTAAAACTGAATTGAATGGCGTTTTAGACTTAGCTGTTAAAATCACCAAGCTAACCCCTCCAATAAATGGAGATGTTGATTCAGTTGCGATTGTGATTGAGGGATAAAAACGGGTAGTTTATTAATCAAATATCCAACTTATAATTTACCCGAAGAATAAGGTTATCATTAGTTGAAAGAATTAGATCTCTAAACCCAAAAGATAACATGAGTCGTTGTTTTTTTGAGATTTCAACATCAGTTCCGATAAAATAACGCCATGCGTTTGTCCCTCCTGAGATTATGACTTCATCATTTGTATACACAACATCACGGTTCCACCTGTAAAAATGTTCAACTGAAACAAATGGAGAGAGTGGAAAATCTTTAACGTCATGTTTGAAGAGTAATCTATTTCTCAACATACTTGAATTTCGTTTGAATTGATAATTGTCAAATTGTTGCGTAATGACCCAATTTAGTTTTGTCCGTTTGACATCTAAAAATTTTAAAAAAGATACGTCTAGTCCAAAACTTACACGATTATCGTAAGCAAATGGCTTTAAATTTAAAGCGCTATTTCTGTTACCTACAATAGAATTTCTGTATTTGACAAATGTCTCAATTCCTTTGTGCCAATTCTGTGAAAGCTTTAATTCCACATTGGATTTATCAAATTCGTTCGTGTTTTTCAAGCGATATTCATAGCCCAATTCAGCACTGAACATTTTATGAAAAGTATGATTTACTCCAATTCCCATCCAAGTCGAAAATTGACTATGAATTGAACTGGAAATCAAAATGATTCCAATGCTAAAGAATAGTTTTCTAATAAAAAACATTGAATACCCCACCATCAACAATTTGTTTCTTTTCCGTTATTTCAATTGTTTTTGAAATTCGATTGAATTTGCCATTTTGGATTGTATCTTCAGATATCGCGTAAATTGTGTATGTTCCAATTTGTAATCCTTCGAAAGAAAATTTTCCTTCTTCATCCGTTCGAATTGAATTTGCTGAGTATGTATTGTCACCATAAATAATGTAAACACGTTCTCCAGCTCTTCCGAAAGTGTCTCCTAACATATTTGGAGTCCCTTGATTGGATATATCGACAGAAAATGGTGTGGTATAATCATCTGCATCTACCACTTCGCCTGAAAACTTTGAAGTTACAGTTAAAATATCTTGTGTTAACGAAAGTTCGAAAGGTAAATCATTTTGTTGATTGATAGAATCCAAAGTTCGCTGTGCAATTTCAATATTTGAATCACTATAATTAAAACTTACTGCTATTCCAATTCTACCTTGAAGTTGTGGATCAGCAGATGAAATCCAAGTCGGGTTCGTATAATAAATGTAATACAATTTGGAGTTTTCGGTAGAATTTAATAACCAATAATCTCCATGTTCAATCGTAGCGCCTGAGGTAAAAGAAACAGTGGTTATTTCTTTATCACCAAAAGAATAATCCTGTCCGGTTAATTGACCTCGAATTGCTGAAGTGCCTCCGGGGCCTTCAATTTTCTTACAAGCAGCGATAACTAGGACTAATAGTAAGAGTAAAAATGTTTGTTTCATACTTATTTAATTAAGATTTTTGATTTTATTTTCTGTTGTTTTAATTCAAAAATGTACAGACCACTTTCATAACCTGACACATCAATTTGAACGTTTTTATTCACTGACATTTCCATTATGAGCCTTCCAAAAATGTCTGTAATATGCAGTACATCTGACTGATCTAAGCCCTTGATTTTAACAACTGAATTACTCGGATTTGGATAAAATACAATATCTTGTTTTTCTTCAACATTAACACTGAGATTTGGGCAAGACCCGAACATGTTATTATCCATCCAGTTTAATCTTCCAATTGTCCAGGATTTCATGTAATTAATTTCTTCTTGATAAGTTTGACCAATAAAGTTGTTCGGCCATACATAGGTTCCTAGAATAGGCCATTTGTTATAATTTCGAGAAGCCGGGATTTCTAATATGGCAGCCAAACTGTCAATATAGTTTAAAAGATAATCGTTACTTAAAACACCATTTCTTAATGTAAACCAACGACAATTAACTTCATCAGCATATGCTGAATCTTCTAACATTCTTTTCCACCAAAATGGGTTATCTAAACCTCCTGCACAATAATTATTAAAGTCAATTTCCCAACCTGTAGTATCTCCACCGTAGCAATAGTTTGCATTTCCCCAGCCTAAATTAAAATCCCAAAGAGGGCCTGCTACTAGTTTTCCTCCTTCACTAAACCTTTGTTTGTGCAGAAAAGTAGAAATTCGATAACCGTCAACATTCTTTGATAGTTCATTTACCAACATAAAATCTATAAATGATTGAACATCAATAAACTTTCTAAAACCGTTTATTGGATCAGAAAAATTTACACTCGACAAGGAGTCTTCCCATTCGGTTATGTAATTCTGTATGTATGAAATTTGACTGGTATTTAATTCGTCGATTTCCGGATCATGAAGTTGATATTGAATTGCATTTGTGCTAGGTGAACTTGCTGCATAAGGGGAGGTCCAAGCAATTATACCACCCGCAGTAGTTTTATCTATTTTAACAATGTAGCCACCCGTCAATTCATTTTCTAAGGTATCTTGAGGTAATACTGGGTTAATATTCACTCTTCCAGGATTAACTTTAATTCGTTCCATGAAAACATACACACCAATGTATTCATCATTAAGTACTACTTCACACAATTTTGTTCTTGGAGAATAATTTCCCATTTGATTTCCAATGTGGTAGGTTAATACG
>VGML01000055.1 GCA_016866415.1 Bacteroidota bacterium
TTTAATTCCATGTTGGAGAGAAACCGAATTTTCATGGATCGTACCAAAGGAGCGGGACCGATTTCAGCTGAAAGAGCATTGAACTATTCTTTTGTAGGTCCAAACTTACGCGCTGCTGGTGTGGATTATGATGTTCGCGTGATGCAACCTTACTCCTCTTATGAGGATTTCGATTTCATCATTCCGGTTGGAGTAAACGGAGATACATACGACAGATTCATGGTTCGTCAAGAAGAGGTTCGTCAAAGTCTTCGCATTATTGAACAAGCATATAACAATTTGCCTGAAGGTTCATACAAAGCGGATATTCCGGAATTTTACCTTCCACCAAAAGAAGAAGTTTACAACAACATGGAAGCGTTAATTTACCATTTCAAAATCGTGATGGGAGAAACCGAAGTTCCTGTAGGTGAAGTTTATCATTCTGTTGAAGGTGGAAATGGTGAGTTAGGTTATTATTTAATAAGCGATGGTGGTCGTTCACCTTATCGTTTGCAGTTCAGAAGACCTTGTTTTATTTATTATCAAGCATATCCTGAAATGATTACTGGAATGACGTTGAGCGATGCCGTATTGACGTTAAGTAGTATGAATGTGATTGCAGGAGAATTAGACGCATAAAATGAAAGCACATCAACCAGTTTCTCAAGCCAGTAATGAACCAGTTGAGTTCAGCGAGGCAACGATGACTAAAATCAAAGAACTCATCTCTTCTTATCCGGAAGGAAAACATAAAAGTGCGTTAATTCGAATTTTACATCTGGTACAATCAGAAAAAGGTTGGGTCAGCGTTCCTTCGATGGATAAAGTTGCTGAAATTTTAAACATTCAACCAATTGAGGTTTATGAAGTTGCGACTTTCTACACGATGTTCCATTTGGAACCAGTTGGAAAATACGTCTTCGAAGTTTGTCGCACAGGACCTTGTATGTTGGTTGGAAGCGACGATTTAATTGATCACATAGGTAAGAAATTGAACATTCAAGTTGGTGAAACTACAAGCGACGGAATGTTTACCTTGAAAACTGCTGAATGCTTGGGTGGCTGTGGCTACGGTCCGCTTCTACAATGTAAATATAAGTTTCACGAACATTTATCCAAAGAACGAGTTGACGAATTAATCGAAGAATATCGTTCAGGTAAATACGATCAAAACTAACGGACATGGGAAACAGGAAACTACTTCTTGAAAATATTCATATTGAAGGATTTGACACGTTTGATGTTTATCGCAAAAATGGTGGGTATCGTTCAGTGGAAAAAGCGTTGAAATCAATGACTCCTGATGAAGTTGTTGAAGAAGTGAAAAAATCAGGTTTACGTGGACGTGGAGGCGCAGGATTTCCTACAGGAATGAAATGGTCATTCTTGGCAAAACCCGAAGGAGTTCCAAGGCACTTGGTTTGCAATGCTGACGAATCAGAACCGGGAACGTTCAAGGATCGCTATTTGATGGAGAAAAATCCACATTTATTGATAGAAGGAATGATTACATCGAGCTATGCCCTTGGAGCTAATCTTTCGTTCATATACATCCGTGGCGAATTCATGTATATTCTTCACATTCTTGAAAAAGCAATTGCTGAAGCTTATGCAAATGGATTTCTAGGGAAAAATATTTTAGGTTCAGGATACGATTTAGACTTACAAGTTGCACCAGGTGGTGGAGCATATATTTGCGGTGAAGAAACAGCTTTGCTTGAATCCTTGGAAGGAAAAAGAGGTAATCCACGGATGAAACCACCTTTCCCTGCAGTTAAAGGACTTTGGGGTTGCCCAACCGTAGTAAATAATGTTGAAAGTATTGCTGCTGTTGTTCCAATTGTAAACGAAGGTGGAGATGCATATGCTCAAATCGGAATTGGACGAAGCACAGGAACAAAATTAATTTCAGCTAGTGGAAACATAGTTCGACCTGGAGTTTACGAAATCGATATGGGAATGACGGTTGAAGAGTTTATCTATGGAGATGACTACTGCCGTGGAGTTGCCAATGGAAAAAAGTTAAAGGCTTGCGTTCCTGGTGGTTCTTCCGTTCCTATTTTACCACATTTCTTGGTAACAAAAACAGCCACAGGTGAAGACCGACTGATGTCGTATGAAAGTTTGGCTGATGGTGGTTTTGCAACTGGTTCAATGCTTGGTTCTGGTGGATTTATCGTTTTTGATGAAGACCAATGTATCGTCCGAAACACATGGAATTTTGCACGTTTTTATTCCCACGAGTCATGTGGACAATGTTCTCCTTGTCGAGAAGGAACCGGATGGATGGAAAAAGTGTTGCATCGATTGGAAACAGGACATGGTAACATGCGTGATATCGAACTTTTGGAAGAAATTAATAAGAAAATTGAAGGAAATACGATTTGTCCACTTGGAGATGCAGCAGCATGGCCAGTCGCTGCAGCAATTCGTCATTTCCGCGATGAATTTGAATGGCATGTAAATGAGCCGCAGCAAGCTCAAACAAAAAATTATGGTTTAATCACCCAGCCTAGCGTTGCGGTATAGATACAAGTTATGATTAAAGTAACGATTGATGACGTAGAAATTGAAGTTGAACCGGGCACATCAATTTTGAACGCTGCACGACAAGTCGGTGGAGAAATTGTTCCTCCCGCAATGTGCTACTACTCGAAATTACCAGGAACTGGTGGAAAATGTCGAACATGCCTTGTTGAAGTTGCAGCAGGGTCAACAGCAGATGCAAGACCAATGCCCAAATTGGTTGCGTCTTGTTCAACACCAGTCATGGATGGGATGATTGTCAAAAACAAAACAAGTGAACGAGTTCATAACAATCGCGGTGGAGTTGTTGAATTTCTATTGATTAATCACCCTCTAGATTGTCCTGTTTGCGACCAAGCCGGTGAATGTCACTTGCAAGATTTAGGTTACGAGCATGGTTCTGCCAAAACACGCTACGAAGAAAAAAGAAGAACTTACGATCCAATCGATATTGGAAATAAAATAAAACTTCACATGAATCGATGCATTCTATGTTATCGATGTGTTCATGTAGCCAATCAATTGACAGATAATCGTGTTCACGGTGTTCTTCATCGTGGCGAACATGCTGAAATCAGCACCTACATTGAAAATGCAATCGAAAATGATTTCTCAGGAAACATGATTGATGTATGTCCTGTTGGTGCATTAACTGATAAAACGTTCCGATTTAAAAGTCGTGTTTGGTTTTTGAAACCAATGGAAGCTGAGTGTTCTTGCACGAAATGTTCTGGAAAAGCGGTTGTTTGGATGTTTGGAAACGAAATTTTCCGTGTTACGGCTCGCAAAGACAAATATGGTGAAGTTGAAAACATCGATGACAAAGCTGGTTGGATTTGCAACGATTGTCGTTACGACAAAAAAGATGTGAGCAAATGGAATATCATTGGTCCGAGATCAATCAATCGTCATTCCGTTATTTCTCAAGGGAAATACAAGACTTTCATGGACAAAGAACAAAAAAAGATTAGCTGATGGATACCGGATTATTAATTGAAAAGTCAATTTTAGTTGTTCTTCTTTTCCTAATCTCATTGGGAATCGCAGCTTACTCAACCTATTTTGAAAGAAAATTAGCAGCTTGGATTCAAGATCGTGTCGGACCAGACAGAGCAGGACCGTTTGGGATACTTCAACCGATTGCTGATGGAACGAAAATGTTTCTAAAAGAAGATTTCATTCCAAAGAATGCAGACAAGTGGTTGTTCATTATTGGTCCTGGAATTGCGATGTTTACTGCTCTTATTACAAGTGCCATCATTCCGTGGGGAACAGATTTAGAGTTATTTGGAAGAAAAATTCCTTTGCAAGTAACAGACTTCAACATCGGAATACTTTATTTATTTGCAGTGCTTTCTATCAGCGTTTACGGAATCATGATTGGTGGCTGGGCATCGAATAACAAATATTCACTTTACGGAGCCATTCGTGCTTCATCGCAAATGATTTCCTACGAATTAGCTATGGGAATCTCTGCGATCACCATTATTTTAATGTCAGGAAGTTTGAGTTTATCCGAAATAGTTGAAAAGCAACACGGAATGAATTGGAATATTTTCTACCAACCCGTTTGTTTCCTTGTATTTTTCATTTGTTCCCTAGCTGAAACAAATCGTGCGCCATTCGACCTACCAGAGTGTGAAAACGAATTAATCGGTGGATATCACACAGAATATAGTTCCATGAAATTGGGATTGTATCTATTCGCTGAATACATTGCGATGTTTATTTCATCTGCTGTGATGGCAATATTATTCTTTGGAGGATATAATTTCCCAGGGATGGATGCATTTAGTGGAAATACATTGGCAATTTTGAGTGTATTAGCATTTTTCACGAAGACATTCATTATGATTTTCGTATTCATGTGGATTCGTTGGACAATCCCACGTTTCCGTTTCGATCAATTAATGCATTTGGGTTGGAAAGCGTTGATTCCAATTGCTTTAATAAATATGCTTGTAACAGCTATTGTGATTGCATTTAAAGAAGGTTGGTTTAATTAATAAGAAAATGAAAAGTTTAACCAATAGAAAGAAAGTTGTTTCTGACAAACCGATGACGTTTACGGAAAAATTATACCTGTGGGCGATTGCCAAAGGAATGATGACTACGTTCAAGCACATGCTTCGAAAGAGAAAAACGATTAAATACCCAGAAGAAATTCGTGTGTTTGCTCCTGTTTACAGAGGTATGCATGTTCTAAAGCGCGATGAAGAAGGACGTGAAAATTGCACGGCGTGTGGACTTTGTGCTGTTGCTTGTCCGGCTGAGGCAATTACGATGGTTGCAAACGAGCGTAATAAAGGGGAAGAACATTTGTATCGTGAAGAAAAATATGCGGAGACTTATGAAATCAATATGCTTCGTTGTATTTTCTGTGGATTGTGTGAAGAAGCTTGTCCAAAAGAGGCAGTTTTCTTGACAGATCGAATCGTTCCAACCGAATTTGAACGTAATGATTTCATTTACGGAAAAGATAAACTCGTGGAACCACTCGATCAGCGTATTGACATTACAAAACGCCAACATACAGGCAAAAGAACAAAAATATGACCTTACAACTTTTAGCAATCATTTTGGGTTCATTGACCATTGGTTCAGCGCTGATGGTAGTTTTAAGTAAACATCCCATCCGAAGTGTAATCTATTTAGTAATTACTTTCTTTTTCATTTCATCGCTTTACATCCTGATGAACGCAGAATTTTTGGCAATCGTAAATATAATCGTTTATGCAGGAGCAATTATGGTTTTATTCCTATTTGTATTGATGTTACTGAATCTAAATAAGCAAGCAGAACCTACAACTTCTTTATTCTCAAAACTTACAGGTGTTCTTGCTGCTGGAGCTTTGTTTTCCGTTTTGATTGCGGCGTTAAAGGATAGTTTGGTTTTAGGAAAAAATTATGTTCCAAGTAATCCCAATGTTGGATTAGTCGAAAATTTAGGAAACTTATTGTTTTCAAAATATGTCGTTCCATTCGAAGTTTCATCCATACTTTTCATAGCCGCTATGGTTGGTGCCGTTTTATTGGCGAAAAGAGAAAAACAAATAATTGACTAACATGATTCCAGCGGTAAGCACTATCGGTTCTTCACTCGACTTTTTTGTAGTCGTCGCAATCGCTCTTTTTTCGATCGGTTGTTACGGCGTGTTGACTCGTAAAAATATGATTGTACTTTTGATGTGTATTGAGCTTATGCTTAATTCGGTCAATTTATTACTCGTTACTTTCTCTAAATACTATGGAGCAAGTGATCCACAAATTTTTGTATTCTTTATTGTTGTAGTTGCCGCAGCGGAAGCAACGGTTGGATTATCAATTCTAATAATGGCTTACCGAAGCAACAAGTCAATTGATATTGAATTATTTAACAAATTAAAAGACTAAAATGGCTGCAGATATTTTATTACTTACTTTAATCTCACTCCCACTTTTGGGATCGGCGATTATTGGTCTTTTAGGGAAAAATCTACCTAAATCAGTTGTTGGAACATTGGCAACAAGTATGGTTGCCGGATCATTTATTTGCGCCTTACTGATTTTTTCGAATTTACCACAAAATCAAATCGTTCATCTTTTTTCGGTTGTAAATTGGGAAGACTTTAAACTCAATGCAAGTTTTCAAATTGATTCACTTTCCATTTGGATGACCTTGATTATCACAGGAATCGGATCATTGATTCATTTGTTTTCAATTGGTTACATGAGTCACGATGAAGGTTTTTATAAATTCTTTGCATACCTAAATTTGTTCATTTTCTCAATGCTTCTTCTTGTTTTAGGAAGTAATTATTTCGTTTTGTTCTTCGGATGGGAAGGAGTTGGAATGTGCTCTTACTTATTAATCGGATTTCATTTCAGTGATATTGCGAAAGGAACAGAAAACAGCGTTGCAGCAAGAAAAGCGTTTATCATGAATCGAATTGGTGACGTTGGTTTGTTATTTGCTTTATTCATGTTATTGGCAACATTCAAAACAGTTGAATACAATGAAATCGCAGCTAAGGTTGCTGAATTGAAATTGGCTTCGTTACTTCCTTATGCAGCAGTTGGTGCAATCACATTATGCCTTTTTCTTGCTGCTACTGGAAAAAGTGCTCAAATTCCGTTATTTACTTGGTTACCCGATGCAATGGCGGGTCCAACACCTGTTTCAGCATTGATTCACGCGGCGACGATGGTTACAGCCGGTATTTACTTGGTCGTTCGTTCAAACTTTCTATTCGAGTTAGCTCCTTTTACGAAAGAAATTATTCTTTACATAGGTTTGGCGACTTCATTAGTTGCAGCATTTATTGCGATGCGTCAAAGTGATATCAAAAAAGTGCTTGCCTATTCAACTGTTTCCCAATTGGGATTGATGTTCGTTGCCTTGGGAATGGGAGCATACACCGTTGCACTTTTCCACGTGACAACTCACGCTTTCTTCAAAGCACTTCTATTCTTAGGTTCAGGAAGTGTGATTCACGCGATGTCTGACGAACAAGATATACGTAAAATGGGTGGCCTTGCTAAGAAAATTCCAATTACACATTTTACGTTTTTAATCGGAACGCTTGCCATTTCTGGTTTTCCTCTTCTTTCTGGATTTTACTCGAAAGATGAGATAATCGCGCACGCCTTGATGCACAATCCGATTGTATTTGGAACATTAATGGTTGCTGTAACATTGACAGCTATTTACATGTTCCGACTTTATTTCTTGGTATTTCATGGTTCATTCCGTGGCGACCATCACACAGAATCCCACATTCATGAAAGCGGTCCATCAATGACGATTCCATTAATTGTTTTAGCTGTTTTATCAGTATTTGGTGGTATACTAAATCTTCCAGGAATTTTTCTTCATAAAGGAGCACATTGGTTCAATGATTATTTAAATGCGAATACAATTGGTTTAAATTTAATCGAACCTCATCATTTGGATAAAAATGCAGCCCTCATGTTGATGGTCGTTGCAAGTATCATTGCACTTTCAGTTATGACCTGGGCGTATGTCAATTATGCAAAACGTGGAAATATGGCCAAATCAGATGAAGAACTAACTGGTTGGGAGAAATTATCCAATGCTAAACTCTATTTCGACGAATTATACAATTTCCTTTTCGTAAAACCAACTGAATGGCTTTCAAGTTCTGTGCATCACTACTTCGATGTATTGGTTTTGAAAAATGGAATCTTCGGTTTTGCAGGTCTTGTTGAGAAAACAGGAAACGTCACACGAAAGTGGCAAAATGGATTTCTATCGAGTTACTTACTTTGGATGGTGCTCGGATTGGTTGTTATTATTGGTTCATACTTTATAAATAAATAGTTTTGACACTACTTGTATTACCCCTCGTTTTAGCGCTAATTTCATTTATTATTCCGGAAAAATTCGTTCGATACTTCGGATTAGCTGGTGCTTTAGGTTCATTGGCAGTTGCCCTTGGACATCTATCCTATTTCAATCCCGAGAACTATGTTTCATTATTTGCCCCAAATCGTGATTTTCCCTTAGGATTATCATTTAAAATGGGATATGATGGTTTGAGTTTAACCATGGTCTTACTTGTAAATGCAATTGTAGCTATCATTTTACTTGCCAACTATGGAAAAGAATTAGCACAAAACAAAACTTTTACTGCGTTGGTATTCTTTATGCAAATGGGTTTATTGGGTGTATTCTTAGCACAAGACGGAATTCTATTTTATATTTTCTGGGAAGTGACGCTGATACCGATCTTCTTAATTCTTTATTGGTTCGGACAACAAAACAACAATCCAGTTTTATTGAAATTCTTCATTTATACACTCCTTGGATCGTTGGGAATGTTGTTGTCGTTTATCTATCTGGGTTCAACCTATCAATCGTTTGCTTACGATAATTTAGCCGTTGCAGGAAGTTTCCTTGGAGCAAAAGTAGCTTGTTGGATTGCTTGTGGATTCCTTTTAGCATTTGCAATTAAAATTCCTTTGTTTCCTTTTCATACATGGCAACCTGCAACCTACACATCTGCCCCGATGGCTGGAACGATGCTTCTTTCTGCTTTGATGTTGAAAATGGCATTGTATGGGATGATTAAATGGATGATTCCTTTAACATCAAGCGGTATAGACGAAATTAAATGGATTGTGATTACACTTGGGAGCATTGGAATTGTTTACGGCGCCATTATTGCAATCAAACAAAAAGATATTAAAACCTTATTTGCTTATGCTTCAATTAGTCACGTGGGATTAATCGCAGCTGGAATAATTCTGTTCACACAAACAAGTTTGGTAAGTGCGATAGTTCAAATCATCAATCACAGTATCGTTGCGGTTGGATTATTTTTCGCTGCTGATATCATTGAAAGTAGAACCGGTACAAGAAACATTTATGAACTTGGTGGTATCGCGAAACTGGCACCTCGATTTGGTTTTTGGTTCGCTGCAATGACATTTGTCTCTGTTTCGGTTCCATTTACGGCGGGATTTATTGGTGAATTTTTACTAATCAAAGAATTGTTTGTCGCTCATTGGATTACAGGTCTGATTGCGTCTACAACACTTGTATTTGGAGCAGTTTATATGCTTCGTGCCTATCAAGTTAGTATGTTTGGCGCACCTAAAATGACGTCGTTTGAAGATTTGAAATGGAATGAAATACTGGTTTTTGCTCTTTTAACAGTTGCGGCAATTCTAATCGGTATTTCACCGAAATGCATTATGGACTTTGTTAAACCAAGTTTCGAACACATCAACGAATTGATGGTGGGCGGCTTTAACTTTATTAAATAGAATGGACGCACTAATTGTAATTTTTATCACCGGACTTGTTGGTTTGTTTGTCGGAATGATGAAAAAGCCGGTTTTGACGCTTTCCATTTCTGCATTGGGATTGGTAACCGCTTTCATTTTGACTTTATTTTCACGTTCTTACGTTTCGATTTTCAGCAAATACAACGGACTTTCAACTTCACCCTTAACTGATGCATTCAGCTTGCTTGCAATTGGGCTTACGCTGTTAATCGTTCTAGGAGGATTTAGTTATTTCAAAAAAGATAAAGAACATACAGCTGATTATTATGGTTTAATGTTGTTTTCGTTATGTGGCGCATTGATACTCATTTCCTTCAATAATTTCTTCATGTTTTTCTTAGGATTGGAAATTATGTCCATACCAGTTTACGTGTTAGTTGGAATTAAAAAGTCAAATGTTCTGTCTTCCGAAGCATCAATTAAATATTTCTTCACTGGATCTTTTGCCACTGGAATTTTACTTTTCGGAATTGCTTTGATTTATGGAGCGACTGGAACTTTTGATTTGGCTACAATCAATTCTATTCGAGCAATCGCTGAACCGTCACCGATGTTTCATATTGGCGTTCTTTTTATGCTCGCTGCGTTTTTATTCAAAGTTGGAGCAGTACCTTTCCATTTTTGGAGTCCAGATGTTTACCAAGGAAGTTCGGATTCTGTTATGGCGTATATGGCTACTGTAGTAAAATTGGCAGCTCTTTGCGCATTTGTCAAATTATTCACATATACATTTAATCAAGATGAGAAAATCTACACTTCAGTTCTCCTAATCGTAATTGTTGGTTCTCTCTTTTTTGGATATTTATCGGCCCTTAAACAATCCAATTTCAAACGCATGTTAGCCTATTCGGGAATTAGTAACACTGGGCTTGCTATGTTAACAATATTAACAGGAGATTTCGGCTCATTGTGGGTCTTTTTAATTGGTTATACTGCTGCCACAGTTACTTTAATGACCTTGAGTCAGGCGATCGATAAAATTGATTCAGAAGATATCGTTAACTGGAAAGGAATCGGTTATAAAAACCCATTCATCGGAGTGGTAATTTTGATTTCATTCTTGTCACTTGCTGGAATTCCTCCTTTAACTGGATTTTTTGGAAAATTCTTGATTTTAAGTAATGCTTATCAAAATCACTTGGCTTTGGTTATTCTAGGATTGATAAGTTCCGTAATAGGTGCATCCTTGTATTTGCGTTTTATTGTTTTAGCTTTTGCTAAAGACTCAAATGCAGAAAAAATTGTTTTGACACCATTACAACATGTAGTTCTCTCAATCGGTACTTTAGTCGTTATACTCGGATCGAGTATTTTAATTTTTTAATACATTTCGGAAATTTTATTTACGCGTAAAATACGTATTATTATAATTTTACGGATATCACTTGTATTACATCATAAATTCCCAATGAAATGTATTGGTAATTTCTTTATATTCAGATGTATATTGATTATTCTCGTTTCGAATAATTATATCCCTTTTTACAACAGGATTAATTTGATTTCTCTGATAACAAATGATAACACGCTTATTTGGCTTTGAAGATTTAGCGTGAACAAAAAAGATTTTTGTCGGAAATAAATTATACTCCTCACCAGTTTTAATAAGATAATTTAAACCTGAAAAAGGAAAAATGATCCAAAATTTCCCTTCACGGGTTAATAAAGAATCAACTCGTTTAAAAAATTCAGAAATCAGAAATGGATCCGCATGTTTGGCGCGACTTACATCTTCATCAAGTGATTTTAAGGTATCTAAATGATAGGGGGGATTAGAAAAAATCAAATCGTAAGTTCCTTTAAATTGGAAATCAAAATAATCACCTTTAAAAACTGTCAAACGTTCAGACCAAGGACTTAACGCAAAGTTTTCTCGGCATTCTTGTGAACCATCTTCATGAATTTCAATGGCATCAATTTTAATTTCAGGATTTTTCTGAGCAATCATC
>VGML01000056.1 GCA_016866415.1 Bacteroidota bacterium
AATGAAAACAGATCTTTATCAGCATCCAGACTACTACAATATGGATGATTTACTTTCAGATGAGCACAAATTGGTTCGTGACGCAGCTCGAGCATGGGTTAAAAAAGAGGTTTCTCCCATTATCGATGAGCACTATGAGAAAGCGACCTTTCCAATGCATTTACTCAAGGGCTTAGGTGAAATTGGTGCTTTTGGACCTTACATTCCTGAAGAGTATGGGGGCCCTGGGTTAGACCAAATCTCTTATGGTTTAATTATGCAAGAATTGGAGCGTTGTGACTCTGGTTTGCGTTCAACGGCATCTGTTCAGTCTTCTCTGGTAATGT
Organism: Bacteroidota bacterium; assembly: GCA_016866415.1. Lineage (GTDB taxonomy): Bacteria > Bacteroidota > Bacteroidia > Flavobacteriales_D > Crocinitomicaceae > UBA952. The sequence goes on from VGML01000056.1 coordinate 327, forward strand.
ATCCTATTTGGAAATACGGAAACGAGGAACAAAAGCAAAAGTATCTTCCGAAATTAGCGAGAGGAGAAATGATGGGCTGTTTTGGATTAACAGAACCTGATCATGGTTCCAATCCAAGTGGAATGATAACCAATTTCAAAGATGCTGGCGATCACGTTATTTTAAATGGAGCCAAAATGTGGATTTCAAACGCGCCTTTTGCTCACATTGCCGTTGTATGGGCGAAAGATGAAAGTGGTAGAATTCATGGATTGATAGTGGAACGAGGAATGGAAGGTTTCTCGACACCAGAAATGCATGGCAAATTGTCCCTGCGCGCCTCTGCAACTGGTGAATTGATTTTTGATAATGTAAAAGTTCCGAAAGCCAACATTCTACCAGGTAGAACTGGACTTGGAGCTCCGCTTAGCTGTTTGGATTCAGCTCGTTTCGGAATTGCCTGGGGTGCATTAGGTGCAGCGATGGATTGCTACGATCAAGCTTTAAGATATTCAAAAGAGCGAACACAGTTCAATGTTCCGATTGGGGCCTTTCAATTGATTCAAAAGAAATTGGCTGAAATGATTACTGAGATTACAAAAGCCCAGTTGTTGACGTTGCGTCTAGGGCAATTGCGAAACGAAGGAAAAGCTACATCTGCTCAAATTTCAATGGCGAAAAGAAACAATGTAGAGGTTGCATTGAACATTGCCCGCGAAGCCCGTCAAATCCACGGAGGAATGGGAATTACAAGTGAATACTCGATGATGCGTCACATGGCGAACTTGGAGTCCGTTGTTACCTATGAAGGAACGCACGACATCCACTTGTTAATAACGGGATTGGATGTTACTGGAATACCATCGTTCACGCGAGAAATGCCTGATTCGAAATAAAAGTTACAGTTCGTCGTCGGAAACATTTTTATCTCCACGTAACACACGAATTCGTTTTCTAGCTTCGGCTGAATATAAACTTCCCTTGTATTCAATTGCCAATCGACGATAAAACTCAAGGGCTTTTTCTTTGTTTGACAAGATGTTTTCATTGATATCTCCCGAACGAAATAAAGCATCATCCGCCAAAATATCTTGTCCGTGGAATTTCAATAGATCATCGTAATAATCCAATGCTTTTTGCCATTCTCCACGCATTTCCATCGCTTTACCTTTTTTGAACAAAATTTCGTCTGCAAGGGAATGATAGGGAAAGTTGATTTGAATGCTATCATACAATTTGAATGCCTCGTCGTATTTATGTTGTTCAATAAGTAAATCGGCATTTGCGAACCACGACATTACTTGAAAGTTGCTATCCAGGCCATAATTATCAGTGATCATTACGGATAACTGCATCGCATCGTTAGCAATCAGTTTTGATGTAGATTCCTTCAGCACATTCAATTGAGCTTGCGCATAATCAAATTCTCCGTCGTAATAGAAAACTTTCGCGTTTTTGAATTTGGCTTCTTGACCAATTGACTCAAATTTGAAATCGTTGTCCACTTGCATGTATAAAATAGAGGCCTCCCAAATGTCTCCACTCAACACGTTTATATCAGCAAGTTGCATTTTGATTTGTGCTTTTTGAACATCAGTAAGTCCGCCAAAGTTCATTGCTGCTTTCAATTCCTCTTGGGCTTTATCAGATTGATTCGCGTAGAATGCCAAAATCATTGTGTGTTCCAAAACCACAGGAAGTGTAGAACTTGACTTTCCTAATTTATTCAACGCTTGCTCATATGTCATTATTGTCGAATCAATTTCTGACATTGAAAAATTTCGGTTAGTTGTAATTTGAAGAAAATGTGTATTCAATAATGCTTTAAAAGCAGGAATATAGTTTTCATTGTTTTCTCCCAAGTTGATAATATAATTGAAACATTTCCTTGCTACCGAATAATTTTTGTTTTCGACACATATTTCTCCCAACTCAAATACGCGATAACCATCTCCTTTAAATCGTTTGTCAATAGCAACGACTTGTGTAAAGGCGCCATCGAAATTTTTACTTTGCGTATACATCCAAATTAGAAGCTCAGAGAATACAACTGATGCGTTTATTTTTTGACTTCTCATCAAAAGTTGTTCCTTTAATAGCGAGTAATCTGCGTTTTCGTTGGCGCTTAAGTCCAATCGCGCCGCCAATGAAGCCTCGATGGATTCTATGGTAGTGGGTTGCAGATCTAGATAATCAAGATACTCTGCAATCATTTCCTTTTTCTTACCCGTTTGAGCATATAGATCGGCATATTGAAAGTTAAATGGATAGTAGCTTGCCAATTTCTTTCCTTTATCCAAAACCGTTTTTGCCATATCAAATTTTTGTTTGAGTGCTAATGTTTGATATATGGATATGATTTGTGAAGGGTTATCAGGCAGGTTCTCAATAATTTCTTTATAGCTTTTTTCCGCTTTTTCTGTTTCGCCAATATCTTCGTAGAATTGCGCCAACATGACTTTCATATCATAGTCAGATCGATTTTGGTTTATTTGTTTTTTCACGAGCTTCTCAGCGGACTTATAATCTTTTGTAGCAACCAAACACTCAAAATACCGATTGAAATAAACTTTTGTTGGGCTAGAATTGTAAATTTTCTCATAATAGGGAAGCGCCTTATCCAATTCTCCTGAAGCATAATAATACTGAGCCAATTGAATATCTGTTTCGGTCTGAGCCCAAGAGGCGGTTAAGCTGAATAGCGAAATAAAAAAGATGATTAATCGCATGATTTTTACTGCATATTTTCTTTTTCCCACTTATCCATAAAGTCGTTTAGTTCTTTCACCGATTTTATGAAGAGAGGAAGATATTTATTCTTTTTTATTAAATATTGTTCCAAAAGTATCTTGATGGTATTTACCTTGCCTTGTTCAAAGGTAATAAATTCATCGTACTTATTCTTATCTCCATGTCCGCTTTCTACATCCATTTTTAGATTATACAGAGCTTGTTTTTCTTCGCGAATGGAATTTGAAATTACCATAGCTTCATTGGCGATTGTTTTATGATTCCCCTTTTTTTTAAATAACTTTTGTAGCTTTTTAAATTCGTCAACTTTTCTTCCAAAAACCAGATCAACTTTTGTCGGTTTGTAGTTGCTTTTCAATCGAAGCATGCAGGTGTTTGCGGCTAATTGATATTCTGCCGTAGAATCTAACTTGTTCTTTTCAAAAATTCGATTTAATGAATCAGTTTCATTGATCATCTTAGTCATTTGTTCAATTTGTTTGATTTTCTCTTTCGATTCGCAGGAGCAAATGAATAGAATGCATAATGAATAAAATGGAAAAAGTTTCATTTTTATAATTCTTTTGATTCAAGTTTTTGGGTTAATTCCCGTGTTTTTAATTTAAAAGTTGCGGTTTTATCCATAATTTTCGTCTTCTTTGTTTTAATGGAGTTTATTTCATTTTCAATAATGGTTTGCTTTCTTTGTTCAAACTTTATTTGATCATTATATAAGTGGCGCTTTCCGGAACCGTTTTCAATGTCATTTTTTAAATGATTGACGATGCTTTTCTGTTCCTCAAGCGTGTTTTTTAGTTCTTCCATTCTCGTTTTCAAAAATGAGAGTTTTGAAGCAAAATTTGCATAGTTGTCTAACATTTTGGCTTCGGTCTCGGTTAATGTGTCATTGGTTGCGGACATTGTTAAATCCGAAATCAAATCACGATTTTTTTCTATTTCTTCTGTTAATTGAGAGTCGTTTATTTGGCTTAAGACGATTGATAGCGAGTCTAAATTTTTATGCAAGCTATTTACTTGCTTCAATTGCTTCGACTGCTCAAAATCCGTGCAAGCAAAAAAAAGAGTAGAAAAAATTACTAAAACGAATAATCGCATGAATAAAGTTAAGGAATATCTGGTGGTTTGAAAAAGTATTGACAGAAATTAACGGAAAAGGGCTTTTTTAAAAATCATTTTTTTCTTCCACAAATAAAATCTAGCTTCGTCTTAGACACAAAAGTTACCCCTCATTTTATTGCTGAAAAAGAATAGATACACAGTGTGTTATAATTTCTGTGTATGTGCGTTTGTAACCCCTAAATAAATAATATATGAGAAATGTTTGGTTTAAAAAAGTTGCAGAGAAGTATGGTTGGATGGGAAATATGGCTCCTTATCCGATCAAGTATGATGGGAAAGTTTGGCTCACAAGTGAAGCGTTGTTTCAGGGGATGAGGTATAGTGATGAGGATATTAAGGAAATAATAAGAAAAGAAAAAAGTCCGATGGGTGCAAAAATGAAGGCGAAAAAGTTTAAGGATCAAATGGTTGTGATTCCTATGTCTCCCCAGGATGTAGAGAATATGAAAAAGTGTGTGAGAATGAAATTTGAGCAGCATCCTCAGTTGAAAAGAGAATTAATGAATATAAAGGATGCTTTTATTTATGAAGATATAGGTAATAGAAATGGGGAGAGACATAAGTTTTGGGGCGCAAAAAAAATAAGTGAAAATGAGGGAGATGGTCATAATGTGATGGGTAGGATTTTAATGGAGTTGAGGGATGAGTATTTGATGGAATAAGGGTAATCATTAAAATTAAAAAAATCTAATAAGTCAATTTAATTAATAATTCTAAAATCTAAAAAAAATGAAAAAGGTCCTTTTAAGTGCAGCAGTTGTTTTAATTTCTAATTTAACAAACGCTCAAATAACAGAAGAAAAAAGAATGGAAGATGGGAGTACTGTTATAGTGTGCACACCAAAAATCTTTACCAAAGAAGAAGTAGAGAAAATTAATCGTAGAAAAAGATTGATTCCCACAACGGAGTATTTATTAAAACACCCAACATTACCTTTTTCTTATGCTTGTATGGATAAGCTTGAAGATGAGTTTAATATGATTATTAAACAAGATAGTTCGCTCAATGAAGCAGCTAAAAATAGCTTTTTGTCGCATATCTATAAGGATGAAAGTCATCAAGCAAAAACGCCGGTTCGTTATCATCAAATTTGGACTTTGCCTGAATCAACAATCAACTTTGACCACAATAGTCTTGCTTCTAGTTTGATAGAAATGATTAAGGATCGCCACCTTCAAAATTTAATAAATAAAAACGCAATGTTTTTTTGCCAGGAGTTTGAGTTTGAAAATAAGTTTTATTTGGTGGCTATTGTGAATGATTAGTTTCTTTCGTTAACAATCATAGAACTAAAATAATTAAATTTAAAACAAAAAATAATAAAGAATAAAAGATGAGTGGATTAAAGGCATATCGATTCTCAGCAGATGAAATGAATAAAATGCTTTGGCTGAAAGTACTTTTTATAGAAAATGGTTTTTTAGTAGATCGTTTCCCAGAAGTTTATTACGATACTTTTAATAATGCGTGTAAGGAATACCCTCAACTTGAGCGACACAATGAAGAGGGCACACCTGATTATCTTGGGGTATATATTTTCTCCTCAGGAGATGAACCTTGTTTAGAAAAATGTTCGTCAACGAAGGAAGGTGTAATTATATTATTCTCTGACCGTATTGAAGCTTTTAGTATTAACTTGATCGCCGAAATAGCTTATCCAATTTTAGAAATAGAAAACGCGATTAGAGAGGTGGTTTTATATCATGAATTAGGTCATTGGCTTTCCCATTGGTCAGTTTGTGCAGGGGTCAACTGGAAATGTGGATATTCATCTCACGATAAAATAACCCATGAGGCTTTTGCCCAGTTAACTGCTTATTGGGCAGTTGACGGACAGCCCCTAAATTCACTTATTTTAAAACAATACCTTACTCCTCAAAGACATACATCGCCTTACAATAAATACCTTGATTTGATTGGGAAATCTAAAGTTGATATTTTATCAAAGTTGCATTTATTGAGAAAGTTTTGGTGTGAATTTAGAATATCCGATGAAATGGCTTTTGAGTTATTAAAAATGGAATTAATAGAGAAATGTGTTTCCTATGCTTTCGAGAAATCGATTAGAAAAATTAAGCTTGAATCCCAAATGTTAAACAATGAGCTTGCTTTTCAAATTTTGGCTATGGGCTGGAGTATAGAAGGGGACAAACTTACATGCATAGATTATGATTTTGCATTATGTAAACTGTTCGCTCTTAATTACTTTCAAGATGATGATTTGAAAGAAACGTTGAAATTTGAGAAAAGATATTGTTCTGAAGATACTCAAAAGGGAATTAGTTTAATCCATCGATTTGATCTTTAGATTTAATTTCGACGTTTTTGAATTTAACATTGAAAACGACGATTTAAAAACAGCCCAAAAATAAATTATGAAAAATAAAATAGAGTTGATTCCACTTGATGATTTGTTTAATAATATGTCAGAGGAACAACAGGATTATGCGTTAGACAATCAATTTCCTTATTTATATGCCAAAGCAGAACGCCTGATATTGCTTGGCATAGATAAATATAGACAGGTGGATTACTTTCAGGAACCTCGGGGTGATAATGAAACTTTGGGGTTGATTTTTTCAGGTTGTATTCAGATATGTAATGGCAAAGGATTAACAAAAGATAACCCTCTTTCTGAACTTGGGGTTTCAGGTTTTTATTCTTTAATGAGAATGTTTCATTTTGACAGTGTTTCAAGAAGAACTGATCATAGTTTTGAATACAACGGAAAATCCGGTGCTTTGGATGAAATTACGTTTGAGCATCGCGTAGATAAAAGAACATCCACAATCTTCAACTTTTGTGAATACCCAGATTTATTGAATTTCAATCATTAAAAATGGGATTGAATAATGTGTTCATACTTTTTTGTTTAAACCACTATAATTCCTTCACTTCCCCATCAACGACTTTTAGCACACGACCCGGGAATTTTTGAACCATTTGCATATCGTGAGTAGCCATTAAAATAGCAGTGTTTTCTTCCTTGGCAACGGCAATTAATAACTGCATGATTTCCTCCGAAGTTTCGGGATCTAAATTTCCGGTTGGTTCATCCGCCAAAATCAACTCAGGTTTATTGAGTAAGGCTCTTGCAATGGAAACGCGTTGTTGTTCTCCACCAGATAAGGTATGTGGCATTGAATTCGCCTTTTGTTCAATTCCCACTAATTGAAGACAACTTAGGGCTCTTTTGTGAATCAGTTCTTTGTCTGTCCAGCCCGTTGCACCAAGCACAAAATATAGATTCTGAATTACGCTTCGGTCTGTCAATAATTGAAAGTCTTGAAATACGATCCCGATTTTTCTTCTCAAAAAAGGAACTTCTTTTTTTGTAATTCTTCTGAGGTTGTAACCTGAAACCATTCCTTCACCTTCTTTTAAAAACAATTCTCCATAAATCGTTTTCAAAAGGCTACTTTTTCCGCTACCGGTTTTACCAATTAAATAAGCAAATTCCGTGGCTTCTAAATCCAACCAAACATTTTTCAAAATGAGCTTATCCTGCTGATAAATTTGCGCGTTGGAAATACTGATTACTTTCGACACTTTCGTTAGTTTTTTACAAATTTCACCAAAGGATTTAAGTTCAGGTCAATATGCTTCATTTTTATCTTAACAAAGACGGGTTTAAAACTTTTGAGTCGAGAAACTTACAGGCAATTTGTCGTTTTTAATTTTACATGCGATAAATTATGCTTAAAAAATTAATTGTTTTACTGGGTTTTTCTCCGATGTTTTTTGTTGCTCAAGAAACAGAAAAATACACAAGCGATTATGCAAACTTCTATCGTGCAGAAGAACTTTACGAAAAATCCCAATTCAGTGCGGCTCGCAAGGAGTTTAGAAACTTCATTGAAGGTAATAAAAACGAAAATGACCCACTCTTGGTTAAAGCACTTTACTACGAGGGAATTTCAGCACTTGAACTTTACAACAACGATGCAATTCCCTTATTGGAATCATTCAATAAACGTTTTCCCGAGAATATTTATCGCAACCAAATCGGTTATCGGATCGGGAAGTATTTCTTTCAAAAAGAAGAATTTGAAGATGCTCAAAAATGGTTCGATAAAGTAAAAGTAAAAGAACTCGACACCAATCAGCGTGATGAATTTTATTTCAAATTGGGATATTCCTCCTATCAAAATGGAGACAAGGAAACAGCATTCAGTAATTTTCGCGAATCAAAAGACGGGAAAAGTCAATATGCTTCCCCGAGTCTTTATTTTTATTCCCATTTGAGTTATTTGAAGAATTCACTTCAGGTTGCGTTAGAAGGATTTTTGAAATTGCGACAAGATTCTACATTTTGTGGTGTTGTCCCTTATTACATCGTTCAAATTTATCACAAACAAGCACGTTATCAAGAGGTTGTTGATTTTTCGCCTACTGTTTTAAAATGCAATTTTTTAGACAATGAATCCGACATTCAACATATCATCGGAAACTCATATTACAAACTTGCTGATTACAAAAAAGCAATCGAATTTTTAGAGCAATATCAAACGAAACAAAGACCTTCTCGCGACGATGCATATGAATTGGGATATTCTTATTATCAAACGAAAAACTACGAAAAAGCCATTCGCTCTTTTGATAAAGTAACTCGCTTTGATGATAGCCTGGGACAAATTGCTCTTTATCACATTGCGGAATGCTATCAAAACTTGGACAAATTACTGCCAGCGAGAAGTGCTTTTGAGCGCGCCTCAGAAATGACAAAAATTCCTGAAATTCAAGAAGATGCGCTTTATAATTTCGCCGTAATTTCATTCAAAGTAGACATTAATCCATACGATGAGTCGGTACGCGCTTTTGAGAACTACTTGTCTAAATATCCAAATTCAAAGCGAAAAGAAGATGTGTTTCAGTATCTGGTGAATGTTTACACTTCCACCAGTAATTTTGCGAAAGCATTGGAATCTTTGGATAAACTTCCTAATAAAGACGCGCGACTCAAACGAGTTTATCAAACCGTTGCTTTCAATTATGGTGTTGAATTGTTTCAAAAAAACAACCACGATGAAGCATTGAAAGCATTTAAACTAGTTGATCGCTATCCATTAGATCCAAAATTAGTTGCACTTTCCAAATATTGGATGGCTGATATTTATTTCAGAAACAACGATATGACGGAGGCAATTGTGACTTATCGCGAGTTTATTAATTCACCAGCTTCTGACGCACTTTCTGAGAAAGTGGACGCTTATTACAATATGGGTTACGCTCACCTTAAAAAGGAAGAGGTTGAAGAAGCAATTAAAATTTTTAGAATATACTTACAATCAAATCCAAAGAATGAGGAAAAGAAGCTTGATGCTTACTTCCGTGTTGCAGATGGATATTATACCACCGAAAAAAATGACCTAGCAGTTCAATTTTATTCTGAGGGACTTAAAATGAATACTGCTTTGAATGATAAAGCATTGTATTATCTTGCGAAATCGCATGGTTATAATAACCAGCCACAGGAAAATATTAAAAACCTAACTGAGCTCGTAACGAAATATAAAAAATCGAAATACGTGATGAATGCCACCTATGATTTGGGAAGAGCACACGTTGGTCAGGCAAATTATGACGAAGCACTTACCATCTTCAAACAATTCATCATAGACTTCCCGAAATCTAGTTTGGTAATTGAAGCGCGTTTGAGTATAGCAGATTTATATTATAAGAAATGGGATTACAACCAAGCAGAGGCTGAGTATTTGAAAATTTTAAATCAATATGAAACTGTTCGAGACATATGTGAGGAAACCGTTAAAGGATTGATTGATGTTTACGCTGCCAAAAAACAACCTGAAAAAGCTTCCGAGCTTGCAGATCGCTATGCGTGCGCCAATATTTCAGCAGATGAAAAAGAGAATTTGTTCTTCACCCCTGCATTTCAAAGTTATATGGACAGCGCTTACAGTGATGCCATCGGAAAATTTGAAACCTATCTAACGCGTTTTCCAAGCGGACGATTTGTAAATGAAACCTATTATTACCTCGGGCACAGTTATTTCAAACAAAAAGATACGCTGAAAGCCGTCGGTTATTTTGAGAAGTATTTGGCAACACCAACAACTAATTTCTCTCAATCGGCAGCAGCAAGAACCGCGGCTTACTATTATACGCATGAGGACTACATCAAGGCTTTGAAGTACTACGAACAATTCGATAATTTAGCCACAAAACCAACAAATATTTTCAACGCCAGATTAGGAGTAATGCGTTGCGCTTACTTAACGGAAGACTTAAATAAAGCGCTGAATTTTGCCAAGTTTGTTTTAGAAACGCCATCAATTAACACCCAACAAAAAGTGGAAGGGGAATACTCCAAGGGGATGTCACTTTATAAGTTGAATCAAATAAACGAAGCGATTCCCTCACTAGAATGGTTGGTGAAAAATACGACAACGGCAATTGGTTCAGAAGCCAAATTTACATTAGCTGAAATTTACTTCAAGCAAAATGAATATGGTAAAGCCGAAACCGAAGTTAAAGCGCTCATTAAAATGAAACCAAGTTACAATTATTGGGTTGCAAAAGGATTGATGTTACAAACACGAATTCACATTTTGAATGATGATTTATTCCAAGCGGAGCAAACATTAAAATCAGTTATGGATTTCTATCCCATTCAAGATGACGGTATTTTAAGCGAAGCAAACGATATGTGGGATGAACTGATGCAGTTGAAAAATCCGACGGTTATCGAAGAACCTGAACCCGAACGAAAAATAGAAATTGATGGTGAATAAGATGAAATATTTATTGCTCCTCGGGATCGTTTTTAATTTGTTATCGGTCTTTGGACAGAACGACATCATTGATGTCATCGGAAAGGGGAGTCGTGACGTGGAACCTGCTTCACGTATATTAGAATTCCCAAAAATCATTGATACGATTAAACCGACAAATGTTCCGTCCTATCCAATGTTGGTTTTTCGTCAACCGACCAAAATAGAATTGGATACAATTCAAGCGGCAACAGTAGAAACTACTGAAAAGCTTAAACCGCTTTATCCGTTTTATGCTAAATTGGGCG
>VGML01000057.1 GCA_016866415.1 Bacteroidota bacterium
TAAAAGATTATGAATGTCATTGTGGTAAATACAAAAGAATTCGATACAAGGGAATCGTTTGTGACCGCTGTGGAGTAGAAGTAACAGAGAAGAAAGTTCGAAGAGAGCGAATGGGGCATATTTCATTGGTAGTTCCTGTTGCTCATATTTGGTATTTCCGTTCACTTCCAAATAAAATTGGTTATTTGCTAGGTTTACCTACTAAGAAGTTGGATCAAATCATTTATTACGAACGTTATGTCGTAATTAATGCTGGAGCAGCTTTAACAATTGATGGTGTGAATTTGAAGAAAATGGATTTCTTGACAGAAGAGGAATACCTCGACATCATTGATAATCCAATTTTAAAGGATAACCATTACTTAGATGATAGCGATCCAAACAAATTCGTTGCAAAAATGGGTGCAGAAGCGCTTCATGACTTGCTTAAAGATTTGAAATTGGATGAATTATCAGATGGTTTAAGATATCAAGCTGAAAATGAAACTTCAGTTCAACGTAAAAATGAAGCATTGAAAAGACTTCAGGTTGTTGAATCAATGAAGGATTCTCAAACACGCATCGATAACCGACCAGAGTGGATGATTGTGAAAGTTGTTCCAGTTATTCCTCCGGAATTACGTCCTTTAGTTCCACTTGATGGTGGTCGTTTCGCTACTTCAGATTTAAATGATTTATACCGAAGAGTAATTATTCGTAACAATCGTTTGAAAAGATTAATTGAGATCAAAGCTCCTGAAGTAATCCTTCGAAACGAGAAAAGGATGCTACAAGAATCTGTTGATTCATTATTTGACAATTCAAGAAAGTCAAGTGCTGTAAAAACAGAATCCAATAGAGCGTTAAAGTCCCTTTCTGACTCCTTAAAAGGTAAACAAGGACGCTTCCGTCAAAACCTACTTGGTAAGCGTGTTGATTACTCTGCTCGCTCTGTAATTGTCGTTGGTCCAGATTTGAAACTACACGAATGTGGTCTTCCAAAGGACATGGCAGCAGAACTTTACAAGCCGTTTATCATTCGTAAAATGATTGAGCGTGGAATTGTAAAAACAGTTAAGTCTGCAAAGAAAATAGTTGATCGTAAAGAACCTGTTGTTTGGGATATTCTTGAAAATGTTTTGAAAGGTCACCCGGTTCTTTTGAACAGAGCACCAACACTTCACCGTTTGGGTATTCAGGCGTTCCAACCAAAATTAATTGAAGGGAAAGCGATTCGATTACATCCTCTTGTAACAACGGCTTTCAACGCTGACTTTGATGGTGACCAAATGGCGGTTCACTTACCTCTTGGTAACGCTGCAATTTTGGAAGCACAAATGTTAATGCTCGCTTCTCATAACGTTTTGAATCCTGCGAATGGCGCCCCGATTGCGGTTCCTTCTCAAGACATGGTTCTTGGTCTTTATTACATTACAAAGGGTAAGAAATCAACGGAAACTGAGAAAGTAAAAGGTGAAGGAAGTGTTTATTACTCTCCGGAAGAGGTTATCATCGCATACAACGAAAAGAAACTTGATTTGCACGCACATATCAAAGTGAAATCCTACGATTTAAACTCTCAAGGCGAACCAGAATTGATGATAATTGAAACTACTTGTGGAAGAGTTTTGTTCAATGAAAAAGTACCAAGAGAAGTTGGTTATTTAAATGATGTATTGACCAAGAAAGCGTTGCGTGATATTATTGGTGAAGTGCTTAAAGTTTGTGGAACTTCGCGTACAGCTCAATTCTTGGATGATATCAAAGGTTTAGGATATGAGATGGCATTTAAAGGAGGTCTTTCCTTCAACCTTGACGATATTATTATCCCGAATGAAAAAGAAGTACTCGTAAATAAAGCCGAAAATGAGGTAAAAGCAGTAATGCAAAATTACAACAGTGGTTATATCACGAATAATGAGCGTTACAATCAAATTATTGATATTTGGACACATACAAATTCTCGCTTGACTGCAACTTTGATGGATCAATTAAAAAGTGATCGTCAAGGATTTAACTCAATTTATATGATGTTCGACTCTGGAGCACGTGGATCCAAAGAACAGATTCGTCAGCTTTCAGGAATGCGTGGATTGATGGCCAAGCCTCAAAAATCCGGTGCATCTGTTCAAGAGATTATTGAAAATCCAATTCTCTCAAACTTTAAAGAAGGACTATCAATTCTTGAGTACTTTATTTCTACCCACGGTGCCCGTAAGGGTCTTGCGGATACCGCACTTAAAACGGCTGATGCTGGTTACTTAACACGTCGTTTAGTTGATGTTGCTCAAGACGTCGTAATCAATTCAAATGATTGTGGTACGCTTAGAGGAATTGTTGCAACTGCATTGAAAAAGAATGATGAAGTTGTTGAACCACTTTATGATCGTATTTTGGGTAGAACTTCTGTTCATGACATTTATTTCCCAGAATCAGATAATTTAATTATCGAAGCAGGTGAGTTAATTTCAGAGGAAGTTGCTAAGGAAATAGAAAAAGCTGGTATCGAAGAAGTAGAAATTCGTTCGGTTCTAACTTGTGAGATGAGAAGAGGTGTTTGTTCGAAATGTTATGGACGAAACCTTGCAAACCATAGACTAGCTCAAATGGGAGATTCTGTTGGTGTTATTGCAGCTCAATCAATTGGTGAGCCTGGTACTCAGTTGACCTTGAGAACGTTCCACGTTGGAGGTACAGCCTCTAACATTGCTGATATTTCTGACTTGAAGGCAAAAGTGAATGGTAAATTGGAAATAGATGAGTTGAGAACCATTGAGAAAAAGAATTCAGATGGTACAAACCAAGTTATTGTAGTTGGTCGTTCAGCTGAGCTTAAAATAACAGACGAGAAAACAGGAATTGTTGTGATGACAGCGAATGTTCCATATGGTTCTGAGTTACTTGTTGAAAATAACACGAAAATCAAAAAAGGTGATGTAATCTGTAAATGGGATCCATACAATGCCTTGATTGTTTCGGAAGTTAAAGGAAAAGTAGTATTCGATAATATTATCGTAAATGTTACATACCGAGAAGAAATTGATGAGCAAACTGGTAAGACGGAGATTGTAATTATTGAATCTCGTGATAAAAAGAAGAGTCCATCGATTAAGGTAATTGATCCGAAAACGAAAGAAACAATCCGTGAATATTCAATTCCTGTGAATGCTCACGTTGATGTTAATGATGGTGATTCAATTGATGCTGGTGCAATCTTAGTGAAAATCCCAAGAATGGCTGGTAAAACGGGAGATATTACAGGTGGGTTACCACGTGTAACCGAATTATTTGAAGCGAGAAATCCATCTAATCCTGCGGTTGTTTCAGAAATTGATGGTACAGCCACTTTTGGAAACATTAAGCGTGGAAACAAAGAGGTAATTATCACACCTAAGTTTGGTGAAACCCGAAAATATTTGGTTCCGCTTTCAAAACATATTTTGGTACAACAAAATGACTTTGTTAGAGCAGGTCAACCACTTTCAGATGGTGCAATTACGCCAAATGATATCTTGAATATTGAAGGACCGACTAAAGTTCAAGAGTACATTGTAAACGAAATTCAAGAAGTATATCGTTTACAAGGTGTGAAAATCAACGATAAGCATTTTGAAGTGATTGTACGACAAATGATGTTGAAAGCTGAAATTATTGATCCAGGAAATACACGATTCCTTGAAGGTCAATCTGTTCACAAAGCAGATATCATGGAAGCAAATGATGAATTGTTTGGAATGATGTTCGTGAAAGATGCAGGCGATTCAACCGAAGTAAGAAAAGGATCTTTGATTACTATTCGTAGATTACGTGATGAGAATTCTAAATTGAAGCGTGAAGACAAGAAATTAATTGAAGCTCGCGAGGCTCGTCCTGCGACTTCTACACCTTTATTACAAGGTATTACGAGAGCCTCTCTTCAAACGCAGTCATTTATTTCTGCAGCGTCCTTCCAAGAAACAACCAAAGTTTTGAACGAGGCCGCAATTTCAGGAAAAGAAGACCACTTGTTAGGATTGAAAGAAAACGTTATCGTTGGACATTTAATTCCTGCAGGAACTGGTGTAAGAGATTTCCAAAAAATGATTGTGGGTTCAACCGAAGCTCTAGAAGAGTTAACGGAACAAGCGTAATCAGAGAATTGATTTATAAAAAAAGGGCAATCGAAAGATTGCCCTTTTTTTATGCAATTCTTCCCCAGTTTGGTTTTGATCGAAGAATTTTTTGAATTTGATTTTTCAAGAGTTGATTTTTCGGCATTTCGAATTTCGGGTCTTCTGATAGCATTTTCTTTGCCATTTCTCTGGCAAGCGTAACAATTTGACCGTCCTTTGACAAATTAGAAATCTTTAAATCCAACACACCACTTTGTTGAGTTCCCATCAGATCACCAGGACCTCTTAATTGCAAGTCAACTTCTGAGATTTCAAATCCATCATTCGTTTGCACCATCGTTTCCATTCGTTTTTGAGCTTCTTTGGATAGTTTATCTCCTGTCATCAAAATGCAATATGATTTTTCTGCACCACGACCGACTCGACCTCTCAACTGATGTAATTGAGAAAGTCCAAATCTTTCTGCACTTTCTATAACCATTACAGATGCATTCGGAACGTTAACTCCAACTTCAATCACTGTTGTAGCAACCATTATGTGTGTTTCACCTTTTACGAATCGTTGCATTTCAAAATCTTTGTCCTCGGGTTTCATTTTACCATGGACGATACTAACTTGATAAGATGGCATTGGAAACGATCTAGATATTGCCTCAAAACCATCCATGAGATTATTAAAATCTAACGTTTCTGATTCTTTAATCAAGGGGTAGACAACATAAACTTGCCTGCCTAATGCAATCTGCTCACGCATAAATCCAAATAGCCTGAGACGATGACTTTCATAGCGATGAATCGTCGAAATTGGTTTCCTTCCTGGAGGTAGTTCATCAATAACGGAAACATCCAAGTCACCATAAAACGTCATTGCTAACGTTCGTGGAATCGGCGTAGCGGTCATAATCAGAACGTGTGGAGGAGTCGTATTTTTCTTCCACATTTTAGCCCTTTGAGCTACCCCAAAACGATGTTGCTCGTCAATAATTACAATTCCTAGATTTTTAAATTGAACCACATCTTCAAGTAAAGCGTGCGTTCCAATCAATAAATTTAATTCACCATTCAATAGTTTTTCATGAAGTTCAATGCGAGCTGCTTTTTTTGTGGAACCGATTAACAAGGCAATTTTGACATCCATATTTGCTAAAAAGCTGGAAATTGACTCGAAATGTTGACTGGCTAGAATTTCCGTCGGAGCCATCAGCGCAGCTTGAAAACCGTTTCCGATTCCGATCAATGCAGTCAATAAAGCTACGAGCGTTTTTCCACTTCCCACATCACCTTGAAGCAAGCGATTCATATGTTTTCCTGAAAGAAAGTCTTTTCTAATTTCCTTGATCACTTTTTTCTGGGCATTCGTAAGTTCAAAAGGTAAGTGATTCGAATAAAACGCATTGAATTGGTTCCCAACTTCCTCAAAAACAAATCCTTTCATTTTGGTTGCCGTGACCTCTTTTCTCAATAACATTTCCAATTGAAGAAAGAACAATTCCTCAAACTTCAATCGAAACCGAGCCTGTTGAATTTGTTGCTCAGATTTCGGTTGATGAACGGCAATCAATGCTTTTTCTTTTGACATCAAATGATTTTCCTGTACCATCCAATCTGGTAGTGTCTCAGGGATTTTTTGACTTATTTGAGGAATTAGCGTTGCAATTAATTTTTCAATTCCTTTGGAATGTAAACCCTTTGCAGTCAATTTTTCCGTGCTTGGATAAAAAGCTTGAAGTCCCGTTTTATTTTGAACATCGGCAAAAATAGCCATTTCAGGATGCGGGATGTTCCACTGATTGACAAACACTTTTGGTTTACCAAATATTTGATATTCTACATCGGTTCTTAAATTCGGTTTTATCCATTGAATTCCTTGGAACCAAACTAAATCAATTGAACCACTTC
The DNA here is from genome assembly GCA_016866415.1 of Bacteroidota bacterium. Classification (GTDB taxonomy): domain Bacteria; phylum Bacteroidota; class Bacteroidia; order Flavobacteriales_D; family Crocinitomicaceae; genus UBA952. Next base: position 5,991 of record VGML01000057.1, read on the forward strand.
CATCCGTGAATCTCGCAAATAGTTTTTTATGTCTACCAGAACCGATTTCCCTAATTCCTGTAATTTTTCCTCTGAGTTGGACGTAATTATCTACATAAGGTGCATCAGCAACTGAATGATATGTGGAACGATCTAAATAGCGAAAGGGGTAATGCTCGAGTAAATCTCGAAAAGTAAAAATCCCTAATTCCGTTTGAAGTAATTGTGCTCGTTGCGGTCCGACACCTTTTAAAAATTCAATGGAGGTATCGAGGAAATCATTCATAATTGAATAGTCCGTTGGAATTTATTCCCAAACACCCATTTTACAGAATTTCTCGATGCGTTGGTCGATTCTAGCTTGAGGGTCAATGGCGTTCAATTCTTTAATGTAGGATTTGATTTTATCCTTCAAAATAGAAAACATTTCGGTTTGACTTCGATGCGCTCCATTAATCGGTTCTTCAATTACCTCGTCCACTAAACCGTTCGCTTTCATATCGGTTGAAGTCAATTTCAAGGCATCGGCTGCTTTTTCTTTGAAATCCCAAGAGCGCCAAAGAATAGAAGAACAGCTTTCAGGTGAAATAACGGAATACCATGTATTTTCAAGCATTACAACCTTGTCACCAACGCCAATTCCCAAAGCTCCGCCGGAAGCTCCCTCTCCGATAATCACACAAATCACAGGAACTTTCAATCGCATCATTTCATAAATATTTCGAGCAATTGCTTCTCCTTGTCCACGCTCTTCAGCTTCAAGACCTGGAAAAGCTCCTGGCGTGTCGATAAATGTTACAATTGGCTTATTGAATTTTTCAGCCAGCTTCATCAAACGAAGTGCTTTTCGGTATCCTTCCGGATTTGCCATTCCGAAATTTCGGTATTGACGCATTTTTGTATTGATGCCTTTTTGCTGACCGATGAACATGACACTTTTCCCATCAATTAGTCCAAAACCTCCAACCATCGCTTTATCATCTTTGACACTTCTGTCGCCATGCAATTCAATGAAACTCCCTCCTGTTATCGCATCGATGTATGCCAACGTATACGGACGATCCGGATGGCGAGACAGCTGTACGCGTTGCCATGGAGTTAAATTTGAAAACACTTCTTTGGTTTTTTCCTGGAGTTTTTCTTCTAATTCAGCGATTTTGTCTGACATATCAACATCAGTTGTTTCACCTATTTCTTTGGTTTGTTGAATCTGATCCTCAAGTGCTTTTATAGGTTCTTCAAAATCAAGGTAAGTTGCCATAATTTCCAGTTTTGCGAGCTACAAATTTAACTTATTTCGATGAATTTTAAGTGACTCTCTTTTATTTTTTGAACATAGTGATATCGTATTTAAACGATCATCAAAATTTACTTTTTTGAAAAAGAACGATTCAAGTTCTCGGAAGTTTCTATTTTCGTAGAATGATTTTATTTCCGCCTGCCAAGGTTAATTTGGGTCTCAACATTTTGTTCAAACGGGAAGATGGTTATCACGAAATTGAAACGTGTATGATTCCAATTCCTTTTACGGATATTTTGGAGATTACAGAGTCGGATGAATTTGAGTTTTTGCAAACAGGCTTGGCGATTCCAGGTAATTTAAATTCGAATCTTTGTGTGAAGGCATTTCAATTGATGAAGGAGAAATTTGCAATTCCAAATGTCCGAATTCACCTTCGAAAACAAATTCCAATGGGAGCCGGTTTAGGTGGTGGATCTGCTGATGCAGCCTACGTCTTGAGAGGTTTGAACGAAATGTTTGAACTCAATGTTTCAACTTCAGAATTAGAAATTTTGGCGGCTCAATTGGGTAGTGATTGTCCGTTTTTCATTCATAACAAAGCTCAAATCGCACGAGGAAGGGGAGAGGTGTTGTCGGAAATTGAAATAAATTTGATAGGAAAACACTTGATTTTATTGAATCCTGGCATTCACGTTGGAACAAAAGAGGCATACGATGGTGTTCAACCAAGAATTCCCTCAAATAATATTGAGGATATTCTTTCAAATTCAATTGAGAAGTGGCACAATGAATTGGTTAATCAATTTGAAGAAAGTATTTTACCGAAATATCCATTAATAAAAGAACTCAAAGATTCGTTAATCGATTTAGGTGCAGTATACGCTTCAATGTCAGGCAGCGGCTCAAGTGTTTTTGGAATATTTAATGAAAAGCCGAACGAAATTCCATTGGAATTGATGAAATATTTGGTTTTTGAAGGGGAGTTTTGATTCTAACGAATTTATTTTTGAGTTGATTGTTAAAAGTCTAAATACTACAAAACTTTAACAGCTCTTACAAATTTTTTAACATCCTTAGAACAGTTTCCCGAAAAACCATTCCCGAAGCCAAAGTACCAAGCATAATTTCCACCAGCATATTCTGTGCTACTCCAGTAAGAAATAGATTTAAAATTCCCACTTCCTTTTAAGTGTAATTCTTTGTGTATTAGTTCTAATTCAGTTTTGGTTGGAAGTCTCCATCCTGCTCCCAAGGAGTTGGTTGCATTTTTGGCATCTTTCCAATTCATGCTAGTTTCAAAGTCACTTTCTGCGACTATTAATCGTTCACCTGTGATTGGTCTTTTTATTTCTAACATGTTAAATTGAAGTGTTTGGTTATTCCAAAATTAGTTCAATTTCCCTAAAAAATTATATTTATGTTACAAATTACAATTTTCAACTCGCAATTAAATCATACATTAATGATCAGAATCTTTTACCCCAAAATGCTTAACTTTGAACATGCGTAATTTAATCCTCGTCTTGTTGTTATTTCCTTTTAGTTCCTTTTCCCAGGGAACCTATCAATTGGCTGTTTTGAAATACAGTGGAGGAGGAGATTATTATGCGAATCCAACGGCACTTCCTAATTTGATTTCATTTTGCAACAAGGAACTCGGAACGAATATTTCGAAAGACGTTCCCTATGTGGAAGTGGGTAGTAAAGATTTATACCTCTATCCGATGGTTCACATGACAGGGCACGGAAATGTTGTTTTTTCAAGAGCTGAGGCAGAGAATCTGAGAAATTATCTTTTGGCAGGTGGATTTTTGCACATCGACGACAACTATGGAATGGATGAATTTATCCGCGTGGAGTTGAAAAAAGTCTTTCCAAATAACCAATTGGTGGAATTGCCTTCCAATCACCCGATTTTTAATCAAAAGTATAAATTCAATGGACCTCCCAAAATTCATGAGCACGATGGAAAGCGACCACAAGCGTTTGGCATCATTGAAAACGGTCGGTTGCTCTGTCTTTATACATACGAAACCGATTTAAGTGATGGGTGGGAAGATCCGCAAGTGCATAACGATCCGTCTGACAAGCGCAGACAAGCCTTGCAAATGGGTGCAAACATTATGATGTATGCGTTTATGAAATAAATCGTTTTGAGTTAATTCCACTTAACTTTGACAGCGAATGAATTAATTCCTTTTGAAAGAAAATAGCATTTCCAAAAATCACTTACAAACTCGTTTTCACGGACTTGATATTCTGCGTGGCATTGCCATTCTTTTTGTGATGATTGGGCATACAACCTTGTTAATTCCCAAACCTTTGAAATCGTGGTATCAATTGATTCAATTGGATGGCGTGGCATTTTTCTTTGTCTTGAGTGGATTTTTAATTGGTGGAATTTTGCTCCGACAAATGGAAAAGGAGCCGTTTACATTCAAGAAAGCGAAAGATTTTTTAATTCGACGCTGGTTTCGAACGCTACCGAATTACTTTGTTGTTCTAATTTTTTTAGTCGTATTCAGTTATTTATTTGATACCATAAAATATAGAGGTTTTGACTGGACCTATTTCTTTTTCATGCAAAATATGAGTCAAGGAACACGCGGTTTTTTCGGTGAGTCCTGGAGTTTGGCCGTTGAAGAATATTTCTATTTGTTTTTGGCGAGCGTTGTATTTCTTCTTTCTAATTTTTTCAAAGAAAGATTAACACTTATATTCAATTGCATTATCATTTTTACCATTTTGTCAGTTCTAGGCTTTCGAATTTATTTGTTTTTCAATTCTGAACTCTTTGTTGAAGACATTCCATTTTTAACCTTTTGTCGCTTCGATTCCATCATGGTGGGTGTTCTTGGTGCTTGGTTATTCGTCAGCCGATCGAAAATGAAGTTTTCTTGGGCTTGGATTTCGCTGATTTTGGGAGTTGGAGTCTTAATCTTGTTGAAACTGACCGCCTTTTTGTCGGATTATTTGGCCATTGTTTATTTTCCTTTGTTTCGATCATTGTCGGTTTTGATGATGTTTCCACTCTTGTTCATTTGGCAAAACAAGGGCACGCTTGTTGAACGCTTTTTAGTTTTCACTGGAAAGATCTCTTATTCACTTTATTTAATCAATCTTTGTGTGGTCATGTATATCGTGATTGAATTCGTTATCAACAAGACTTGGGAGAAAACCAATTTTGAAACTGACATTTGGTATTGGCTAATTCCAGTTTATTGGTTGGTCAGTTATCTTTTGGCAACAATATTATACTACAAAATTGAGATCCCCTTTTTGAAATTGAGGGATAAGATGGTTCCGAATGATGGTTGATTCAATTTTTTTTTTACATTTATTGAATTGAAAAATTGTAAAATGAAAAGTAGTTATCGTTTTAGTTCAAATGACTTAATTGGAGTTAGTCAATTAGTCAAAATTTTTAATGAAGGAGGATTTACGATTAATCGCTTACCTGAAATTTATATAGATGATGACCCAAAGCCTTTGTATAGAGTTCCAAATGAACTGAATAATAGACCAAAAGAGGAAATTACCATTGATTTACTTGGCGTTTACAAATTCAAGGTTTACAATCCAAAATGTATCAAACGCATCTCTCAGAAAATATTCACTGAAGAAGGGAAAATTATACTTTATTCAAAGCGAATTGAAGAATATGCTAAAATGCATAAATTGAATGTAGAGACAGTTTATTTTGTTGTTTTGATGCACGAATTAGGTCATTGGTTTTGCCATTGGGCGGAATCGAAAGTGCATTATTATGAGGATAACCAATTTCCAGAATGGGGTAAAAGATGGCTTTTGGGTTATAATTTTGGTAATAGAAAAACAGATGAGGCACTAGCGAACATTTGTGTTTATTGGATTTTAAACCACAAAGATGTTATCAATAAATTCAGTCAAGATATTATTGATG
>VGML01000058.1 GCA_016866415.1 Bacteroidota bacterium
GTTGACCGGGGCCGTAATTTCTTCTGTCCAATGATTTATCTGGGCCAAAAATTGGATCACGAAATCTCCGTGCTATTTTCGACTTTGGACCTCTATATCTTGCCATATCTTTTTTTATTTTGAGGAATCATGAATTAAGGCATTCCTTCGATGATTAATTTCCTCGGTTAAACATAAAAATTAAACTCTTCTTCTTTTAGGTGGCCGACAACCGTTGTGTGGAAGCGGAGTAACATCAACAATTTCTGTTACTTCAATTCCTGAATTGTGAATAGCACGTATAGCTGATTCCCTTCCAGCTCCTGGACCTTTCACAAAAACTTTTACTCTACGTAGTCCGAAGTCGTGGGCCTCTTTCGATGCATCTTCAGCAGCCATTTGGGCAGCATAAGGCGTATTCTTTTTTGAACCTTTGAAACCCATTTTACCTGCTGATGACCACGAAATCACTTGACCAGCATTGTTAGTTAATGAGATGATTACGTTGTTGAAACTCGCTTGAATATGAGCTTCTCCAGCGGCATCTACCTTAACATTTTTCTTCTTCTTTTGGTTTGATTTTGCCATAACTATTTATTATTTAGTCACTTTTTTCTTGTTAGCAACTGTTTTTCTCTTACCTTTTCTAGTTCTTGAGTTATTCTTCGTTCTCTGACCACGAAGAGGTAGACCAGCTCTGTGACGAATTCCACGTGTACAACCTATGTCCATCAATCGTTTGATATTCAATTGAACCTCAGAACGAAGTTGACCTTCAGTTTTAATTTCGTTAATTGCATTACGAATAGCTGCAAGCTGATCATCGTTCCAATCTTGTACTTTGATATTTTCATCAATACCATTGCTATTTAAAATCTTTTTGGATGTACTACGTCCAATACCATAAATGTATGTTAGACCAATAATCCCTCTTTTGTTTTTTGGTAAATCAATACCTGCAATACGTGCCATATTCTAACTAATTAACCTTGACGTTGTTTTAATTTCGGGTTCTTCTTGTTAATAACGTAAACTCTTCCTTTACGTTTAACGATTTTGCAATCTGCCGTTCTTTTCTTAACTGATGCTCTTACTTTCATTTTCCTTATTTTTATTTATATCTAAAAGATATTCTTCCTTTTGTTAAATCATATGGAGACATTTCAACTTTCACTCTATCTCCAGGCAATATTTTAATATAAAACATTCTCATTTTTCCTGAAATATGTGCGGTAATAACATGTCCGTTTTCCAACTCAACTCGAAACATTGCATTTGGCAATGCTTCGATAATGACTCCATCTTGTTCTATTGACGATTGTTTTGCCATAATTAAAATCCTGATAGCTCATTTGGTTGTCTTCTTCCCCTTACTCTTGTTCCTTCCATCAAACCATCCATGTGTTGATTTAACTGATAGGTTTCAATTTGTTGTAAAGTATCCAAAACAACACCAACCATAATTAATATTGAGGTTCCACCAAAAAACATTGCAAAACCATCATTAATACCAACCAACTTTGCAATTGAAGGTAATATTGCAATTAAAGCAAGAAATAATGATCCAGGAAAAGTTATACGTGAAACAACATTGTCAATATGTGACGCAGTTTCCTCACCCGGTCTTACACCTGGTATAAAACCACCGCTTCGCTTTAAATCATCGGCAATTTTACTAGGGTTTATCATTATCGCTGTGTAAAAGTATGTGAAGACAATTATCAATACACATAACAAAACATTGTAGCTTAGCCCGTAAACATCACCTAAAGTTCTTTGTATAAATCCTGAATCAGTTGCACTTGAATAAATCATCAATGGTATTGTCATAATTGCTTGAGCAAAAATAATAGGCATTACTCCACTTGCATTTACCTTTATTGGAAGATAACTTCTCGCACCAGTTGCATCTGCTCCTCTCGCACCGACGATTTTCTTAGCGGTATTTAAAGGTATTCTTCGCACACCTTGAACTATTAGAATAGTTGCTAACACAACCAACATAAATCCAATCACTTCTAGAACTAATTTAATTAGATTACCAGCTTCAATTGATTTACCAAATTCAGCGAAAAATGCACCAGGTAATCTGGAAAGAATACCAACTGTTATAAGTAAAGAAATTCCATTACCAATTCCTTTTTCAGTAATGCGTTCACCTAACCAAACAGCGAACATTGATCCTGATATTAACAATAAAATAGTTTGAACCCACCAAAACGTACTGGCATCTGCAGGCATTGCTCCTTTTTGTTCAACATACAGCGATAAATAACTAGGAGCTTGAAGCATACAAATTACAATTGTTAAAATTCTCGTGTAATTATTTATTTGTTTCCTGCCTGACTCTCCTTCATTTTGCATTTTCTGAACGGCAGGAACAGCCATACCGAGAAGCTGCATAATAATTGAAGCACTAATGTATGGCATGATACCCAATGCCATTATCGAAGCGTTTGAAAAACCACCACCTGAAAATAAAGAAAGTAAGGTTTCTAAAGTATTTTGACTTGATTGTTTCGAAGCTAAGGCATAATAATCAACACCAGGAATAATTACAAAAGATCCAACTCTGTATACCAAAATCAAACCTAGTGTTAAGAGAATTCTCTTTCTGAGTTCCTCAACTTTCCAGATGTTCTGTATGTTCTGTATGAAACGTTTCATTTAAAAGTTTGCAAAGATAGTTAGATTTTTGTACACGTTCCTCCAAGGTCTTCAATTGCCTTAATTGCGGCAGCAGAAAATCCTTGTGCTGAAATTGAAACTTTTGATTTTAATTCGCCCCGATTCAAAATCTTAACAAGGTCATTATTAGAAATTAATCCATTTGCTTTCAAAACCTCTGGATTGATTTCATTAATTCCTTTTGAGGCTAAATTTTCAATCAAATCCAAATTTATTGCCTTGTATGAAACTCTATTAATGTTTTTAAATCCAAATTTTGGAACCCTTCTTTGAAGAGGCATTTGACCACCTTCAAAACCAATTTTCGTTTTGTAACCAGATCTTGATTTAGCTCCTTTATGACCTCTTGTTGAGGTGCCACCATGACCTGAACCTTGACCACGAGCAATTCTTTTCTCTTTTTTTATCGATCCCGCTGCAGGAGTAAGATTGTTTAAATTCATTTTAATAGTTTTTATTAATCAACAATTTGAATAAGATGTTGAACTTTGTTCACCATCCCCATAATTTGAGGGGTAGCTTCCTTTTCTATAGTTTGATTCAATTTTCTAAAACCAAGAGCTTTAATCGTAGCTTTCTGATCTGCAGGACGCTTTATTGCGCTTTTAACCTGTTTGATTTTAATTGTGCTCATTTATTAATAAATTTTATCCGTTAAAAACTTTATCAATTGAGATTCCCCTCTGACGAGCAACCGCAACAGCATCTCTCATTTTTGCCAAAGCATCCATAGTTGCTTTCACAACATTGTGTGGGTTAGAGGAACCTTGAGATTTTGCAAGTACATTATGAACGCCAACACTTTCCAAAACCGCACGCATTGCTCCACCCGCAATAACTCCAGTACCGTTAGTCGCTGGTTTCAAAAGAACTTCGGCTCCGCCATACTTCCCTTTTTGAGAATGAGGAACAGTACCTTTTAAAATTGGAACTTTAATCAAATTCTTTTTGGCGTCATCGATACCTTTCGTAATAGCCTCGGTTACTTCTTTTGCCTTTCCAAGACCATGACCAACAACACCATTTTCATCGCCTACAACCACAATGGCAGAAAAACTGAATGTTCTACCTCCTTTGGTTACTTTGGTAACACGATTTACAGCAACGAGCTTATCTTTTAACTCGATGTCTGCCGATTTTACTCTATTTACAACTTGAGCTGCCATTTTCATTTAAAATTTAAGTCCGCCTTCTCTTGCTGAGTCAGCTAATGATTTAATTCTTCCGTGATATAAGTAACCGTTCCTATCAAAAACAACTGCTTGAACTCCAACAGAAATTGCTTTTTCAGCTATTTTTTTGCCAACGATTGAAGCTTGTTCAATTTTATTAACCTTTTGAGCCTCATCAATTTTTAAAGAACCAATTGATGCAATCGTTTTACCAGTTAGATCATCAATAACTTGAGCATATATTTGCTTGTTACTTCTGAAAACGGATAATCTCGGAATGGCCGTTGTGCCAAACACTTTTTTACGAATTCTGCGCTTAATTTTAGCTCTTCTTGAAACTTTATTTAGTGCCATAACTTAATTACTATTTTTTACCTGCAGATTTTCCTGCTTTTCTTCTAATTTCTTCACCAACGAATCTAATTCCTTTTCCTTTATAAGGCTCTGGTTTTCTTAAGGAGCGAATCTTTGCTGCCACCTGACCAAGCAGCTGTTTGTCATGAGATTCAAGGGTAACAACTGGGGCTTTACCTTTCTCAGTATTTGCCGAAACTTTAACTTCCGTAGGGATTTCTAAAATAATAGCATGAGAAAACCCCAATGCAAGCTCTAATTGTTGACCAGCAGCATTTGCTCTGTAACCTACTCCAATGATTTCCATTTCCTTCTTAAAGCCTTCAGAAACACCTGTTATCATATTTTGAACAAGGGCTCTGTACAGACCATGTTTTGATCGATCTGCAGGAGCATCGCTCTTCCGCGTAAATGTTATCAAATTGTCAACGATCTGCATTGATACAGAATCCTCCATTTCTTGACTTAATTCACCTTTTTTTCCTTTGACCTTTACAACATTTCCGATAGTTGAAATTTCAACTCCTGAAGGTATTGTAATTGGTGCTTTTCCTATTCTTGACATTTCTCAAAAATTTTTAATAAACATAACAAAGTACTTCACCACCAACATTCAATTTACGAGCATCTTTATCTGTAATTACTCCTTTTGAAGTTGAAACGATAGCAACTCCCAAACCGTTTAAAACACGCGGCATTTCTTCGCTACCACTATATTTACGTAATCCTGGTCTAGAGGCACGTTGCAGTTTGGTTATTGCAGGAACTCTAGTAGATTGATTATATTTCAATGCTATTTTGATTAAACCTTGCTTATTGTCTTCGTCGAATTTATAATTCAAAATATAACCTTGATCAAACAAAATTTGAGTAATTGCTCTTTTAATGTTTGAACCAGGAATTTCAACCATTTTTAAACCCGCGGAACTTGCGTTACGAATTCGGGTTAAATAATCTGCTATTGGATCTGTATTCATTTTTTACTTTTTCAATAATTACCAACTTCCTTTTCTAACTCCCGGTATTTTTCCTTCAAGCGCCATTTCTCTAAACGTTACCCTCGATATACCAAATTGTCTCATATAACCTCTTGGACGTCCTGTCAAACCACAACGATTGTGTAATCTAATTTTGGACGAATTCGCAGGAAGTTTTTGAAGACTCATCATAGCATCCCATTTCGCAGATTGAACTTCTTCAGAACTATCTGTTGACTTCAACAATTTAGTTAGCTCGGCTCTTTTGTTTGCGTATCTTGCTACCAATCTTTCTCTTTTGCGCTCACGCGCTTTCATTGATTCTTTTGCCATTTCAAATTATTTTTTTGTAAAAGGAAATCCAAATGCGTCCAATAATGCTTTCGCTTCTTCATCGTTTTCCGCTGTTGTAACAAAAGTTATGTCCATTCCAAGAATTTTATTAACCTTGTCAATGTCAATCTCTGGGAAAATAATATGTTCTTTAATTCCTAGGTTGAAATTTCCACGACCATCAAAGCCTTTCGGATTGATTCCACGAAAATCTCGAGTTCTTGGAAGTGCAACAGATAACAAACGATCAAGAAAGTCATACATACGATCACCACGAAGTGTCACTTTCGTACCAATTGGCATTCCCTTTCGTAATTTAAAATTCGAAATATCCTTTTTCGAATTGGTTGTTATTGCTTTTTGACCTGCTATTCTCGATAAATCAGCCGCGGCACTTTCAATTAATTTCTTATCGGCAACGGCATCACCCATTCCTTGACTTAAAACTATTTTTTGAAGTTTCGGAACACGCATAACTGATTTATAACCAAATCTTTCAGTCAATGACTTCACAATAGCTGAACCATATTGTTCTTTTAATCTTGGTGTGTAACTCATTATTTAATCACCTCCCCTGATTTCTTTGAAAAACGTACTAATTTACCCTTATCATCAAGCTTTCTGCCTGTTCGAGAAGCAACTCCATTAACTTCAATCATCAAATTTGAAATATGAATTGAACCTTCTTTCTCTTCAATTCCTCCTTGTGGATTTGACGCACTTGGTTTATTGTGTCGCTTAACCATGTTGACTCCTGAAACAGTTGCTCGCATTTTGTTACGATCAATTGAAAGGATTGTTCCTTTTTGACCTTTAGATTCACCGCTTATAACAACAACAGTGTCTCCAATTTTAATGTGTAACTTCTTTTGCATTTCTTAATATTATTTATAACACCTCAGGTGCTAATGAAACAATTTTCATGTAGTTGTTTTCACGCAGCTCTCTCGCGACAGGTCCAAAAATACGTGTACCTCTCATTTCACCTGCTTGATTCAAAATTACGCAAGCATTATCATCAAAACGTATGTAAGAACCATCCGCTCTTCGAACTTCTTTTTTGGTTCGAACAACAACTGCTTTTGCAACTGATCCCTTTTTAACGGCTCCATTTGGCATAGCACTTTTAACAGCGACAACAATTTTATCTCCAATTGAAGCGTAACGTCTTCTTGTTCCGCCAAGAACTCGGATACACAATACTTCTTTTGCACCTGAGTTATCTGCGACTGAAAGTCTAGATTCTGTTTGTATCATCTCTCTGTGTTATTTAGCTCTTTCAACAATTTCTACTAATCTCCAATTTTTTGTTTTACTCAAAGGACGAGTTTCCATGATTTTAACAGTATCACCGATATTGCAATCATTTGTTTCATCGTGAGCAACAAATTTTTTGGTCCTCTTTACGAACTTACCATACTTCGGGTGCTTTACTTTTCTTTCAACAGAAACGACAATGGATTTATCCATTTTATCGCTTGTTACAACACCAATTCTCTCTTTTCTTAAATTACGTTTTTCCATTCTAAGAATTTTTGCAAGCACTAGGCTTGATTACGTTTAGTTAATTCCGTGTTCAACCTTGCTATTGACTTTCTCATAGATCTGATTCTCAATGGATTTTCAATTGGAGCCATTCTATTTGTAAGCTTTAAATTGACCAATTGAGAACTCTGATCCGTAATTTCTTTTTTCAAATCTTCAATCGAAAGTTTCGTAATGTCTTGTTTTTTCATGATCAAATTAATTAACTAGGGATAACAAAATCGTTTCTTACAACGAATTTACATTTCACGGGTAATTTTTGAGCAGCTAATCTCATCGCTTCCTTGGCAATTTCATACGGAACACCATCCGCTTCAAACATTATTCTACCTGGTTTGATAACAGCTACCCAGTGACTTGGAGCTCCCTTTCCTTTACCCATCCTTACTTCTGCCGGTTTAGAGGTTACCGGTTTGTCTGGGAAAATACGAATCCACACTTTTCCTTCACGCTTCATGTATCGTGTAACGGCAATACGAGAAGCTTCAATTTGACGTGATGTGATCCATCCTGGTTCCAAAGCCTTTAGTCCAAAGGAACCGAAAGCAATGGTTGAACCTCTATGAGATAAACCACGATTTCTACCTTTTTGTACTCTTCTAAATTTTGTTCTTTTGGGCTGTAACATTTCCTCTTAATTATTTATATTACTTTTTCTTTCTTTTAGCCATTGCTGGTTTTCTCCCACTAGATGCAGATGCATTTGTTCCAGTAGCCGATACACCAATGTTTGGTGATAAATCTCTACGGCCGTATACTTCACCTCTACAAATCCAAACTTTAATTCCTAGACGACCATAAGTGGTATGGGCTTCAGAAACTGCATAATCAATATCAGCACGGAACGTGTGAAGTGGAGTTCTTCCGTCTTTATACATTTCAGAACGAGCCATTTCCGCTCCATTCAATCGACCAGAAATTTTAATTTTTATCCCTTCAGCTCCCATTCTCATCGTTCCTGCAATTGCCATTTTAATTGCACGTCTGAATGAAATTCTAGCTTCTAATTGACGAGCAACACCATCAGCTACCAAGCGTGCATCAAGCTCAGGACGTTTAACTTCAAATATGTTTATTTGAATTTCTTTCTTGGTAAGTTTCTTTAACTCTTCCTTAAGTTTATCAACTTCTTGACCTCCTTTACCGATAATTACACCAGGACGTGCCGTATTGATAGTTACAGTAACCAATTTCAACGTACGCTCAATGATAATTTTTGCAATACTTGCTTTAGAGAGACGAGCATTCAAATATTTTCTGATTTGATCATCTTCTACAATCTTGTCACGGTACTTTCCACAGTGATTTCCTTCACCACCAAACCAATTAGATTCCCATCCATGAATGTAACCTAATCTATTTCCAATTGGATTTGTTTTTTGTCCCATTTCTAAAATTATTTTGTACCGTCAACAACGATAGTTACGTGATTTGATCTTTTTCTAATGCGATGAGCTCTTCCCTGCGGAGCTGGTTGAATTCTTTTCAACATTGTTCCACCACCTACTTCAACTGAACGAACTATCAAATTCTCCTCAGTAATATCAACTCCTTCATTCTTTTGCTCCCAATTGGAAATAGCCGAACGAAGTAGCTTTTCTAGACTTATTGAAGCGTCTTTTCCATTAAAATGAAGAATGTTCAAAGCCTTGTTTACTTCAATACCTCTAATTAAATCAGCCACCAATCTCATTTTTCTCGGAGAAATTTGAGAATTCTTAAGCTGTGCAATTGCAACTGACTTTTTATTGTCCTTTAGTTGTTCTGCTCTTAAACGTTTTCTTGCTCCCATGAATAATTATCTTAACGTTTCTTATCTTTTTTATTTCCTGCATGTCCACGGAAATTTCTTGTCGGAGAGAACTCCCCAAGCTTGTGTCCAACCATGTTTTCTGTTACAAAAACAGGTATAAACTTATTTCCATTGTGAACAGCAAATGTCAATCCTACAAACTCTGGGGTAATCGTTGAAGCACGAGACCAAGTTTTAATAACTGATTTGCTATTAGATGCTTGTGCATCATCAACTCTTTTCATTAGTTTGTAATGAACAAAAGGTGGTTTTTTTAGTGAACGACTCATACCTTAAATTCTATTTTTTTCTTCTTTCTATAATAAACTTCTCTGAATACTTTGTTTTAGATCTTGTTTTGTATCCTTTCGCTGGCATACCATTTCTAGATCTAGGGTGACCTCCGGCGTTTCTACCTTCACCACCACCCATCGGGTGATCTACCGGGTTCATAACAACACCTCTAACACGTGGACGACGACCTAACCATCTTGAACGACCAGCTTTACCCGAAACAACCAAATTGTGCTCAGCATTTGAAACAGAACCAATCGTTGCTAAACTTGTTGTCAATATCATTCTTGTTTCTCCTGATGGCATTTTTACAATTGCATATTTTCCATCACGAGCATTCAGCTGAGCATAAGTACCTGCACCTCTTGCAATAGAACCACCTTTTCCTGGCTTCAATTCAATATTGTGAATAACTGTTCCTAGAGGAATATCAGAAAGAAACATCGCGTGTCCAATATTTGGAGTAGCATTTTTACCTGATAATATTTGATCTCCAACTTTCAAACCATTTGGAGCGATGATGTATCTTTTCTCACCATCAACATAAAATAACAATGCAATATGCGCTGTACGATTTGGATCATATTCAATTGACTTCACAGTTGCAGGAATGTCGAATTTATCTCTTTTAAAATCGATAATACGGTACTTTTGCTTGTGACCACCACCAATGTAACGCATAGTCATTCGACCATCATTGTTACGACCACCAGATTTTTTATTACTAGCAATTAGACTCTTTTCTGGTTTTGATGCAGTTAGCTCTGCAAAATCACTAGCGACTTTGTGCCTTTGACCAGGTGTAATCGGTTTAAATTTTCTAAGACTCATTATTCGTCATTAATAATTGTTAAACAAATCAATAGTTTCACCATCTGCAACCGTAACTACAGCCTTTTTCCATTGTTTACTTTTTTGTTCAACAATACCTTTATTGGTGTATTTCACAGAGGATTTACCACCGCCATAATTTGATGTACGAACTTCTGTGACATGCACTCCATACATTTTTTCGACGGCATTTTTAATTTCTATCTTATTAGCCTTTTTGTCAACTTCGAAAGTAAAACGATTGAATTTCTCGCTCGCATTAGTCGCTTTCTCAGTGATTAGAGGTTTTTTAATTATTGTTTGCATTACTTCTTAATTAAGTATCTTTTCAATTTTATCCAATGAATTCTCAGCAAGTACAACTTTCTTAGCATTCAATAAATCAAAAGTGTTGAACGAATCAGCTGTTACGACCTTTACTTTTCCAAGGTTACGGGATGCTAAATAAACATTATCATTTTTTTCTGGTAAAATAAAAAGAACCTTTTCATTAACAAGATTTAATGATGACACTAAACCAGTAAAATCTTTTGTTTTAGCTGCTTCAAAATTCAAATTATCAATCACCATGATCGCATCATTTTTTGCTAGATAAGAAAACGCAGATTTACGCGCTAATCTTTTCAACTTCAAGTTAAGCTTGAAATGATAATTTCTCGGTCTTGGGCCAAAAATTCGTCCACCACCAACTCTTGTTCCAGATTTTGCGCTACCCGCTCTTGCTCCACCAGTTCCTTTTTGTTTTTTCAACTTTTTAGTT
>VGML01000059.1 GCA_016866415.1 Bacteroidota bacterium
TAAACCATTTTTCTCTAGTGTTTTAAAGTACTCAAAACCAAGTCCAAGTTGGAATTTTTTATTTTGAAAAAATCCCAACAATCCTTGAAATCGAATACGATTGAATAGTTCCTTGTTTTGAAAATGATAATATCGAATTTCATTTCTATACCTAATTTGTGTTTCAATGTTTAACTTTGAAAACTCTCTTCGATAGATTAATTGCGGAAAGATTCTATTTTCAGGGTTTCGACTTTTACCGAAATGTTCAAAAAAAGCATATCCTGCACCAATAAACCAACTCTCATTCAATTTCTTTTCGATTACAACCCTTCCTAAACTTGTTCGATTGGCATTGAAAAAATTATCGCAAGTTCGATGGCCAAAATCCAATGTCAATCTGTAATCTTCAGAAATAGTATAATTAACTAAGAGACTTTGCCAAAAATTCTCTTGAAAACGATTCTGACCGAAAACGAAACAAAATTTAAAAATCAAAAAGTTCAAAAGAATAAATCGCATTTCAATTAAGTGATAAAATCGAAAAAGTTTTAGAATTATTTTGTGCAAATTTCACCACCTCACCAATCACGATTACGGCTGGAGATTTAACTTTTTCGTGTTCTGCGAGGCAAGTTATAGTTTCTGCTGTTCCGACAAGCACTTTTTGATTTGCTAGTGAACCGTTGCTAACAATACCGAAAGCCTCATCAGTTCTTCCTGCTTTTGAGAAAATAGCCGCTATTTCCGCAAGTTTAGAAAGCCCCATTAGAATTACAGAAGTGCCGCTCAGTTGAGGTAAGTGTTTAATTTCCGGATTTAAACTACCATCAGAAAGCGTGGCTGTAATTACTGTAAAACTATTGCTGATTCCGCGATGTGTAACAGGAATTCCTGCGAGTGCCGGCACAGCAATTGAACTCGAAATACCTGGAACTACATCCGTTGGAATACCAAACAATTGGGTAAATTGAATTTCCTCGAATCCTCGCCCGAAAACAAAAGAATCGCCACCTTTCAAACGAACTACATGTCCATGCTGAATGGCTTTTTCTACCATAAGTTTGTTTATTTCATCCTGTTTTAAAGCTTTGAATCCTTTTCGTTTTCCCACGAAAAAGTATTTCGCATTAGGTGCTTCTTTTAATAATTCTTCATTTACCAAGGCGTCATATAAAATAACATCAGCACTTTGAATTGCTTTCAATCCTTTCAAGGTAATTAATTCGACATCACCCGGACCTGCTCCTACAAGCGTAATTCTTGGTTGTTTAATCGTTGAGCTCATCTTAACTTACTTGTTTGTTGGTTTTATTTTCAATGGATTGAACAAATTGTGAAACTTCCTGGATAAATTTTTCAGCAAATTCGCGACTTGGTTTGTTTTGATTGATTTTTTGAATGAACAAACTGAATGTATTTGTTTCATCAAATCCAAAATCTGCGGCTAGATGCTTGTCAAAATCTTGGATTATTCCGGCATGTGTGTTACAATGCACTTTGTTCTCAATCAAAATGGCTTTTGCTGCATGAATTCCAGCTGCGTATGCGTGATAGACACTGTCCGCAAAAAAACCAAATTCAAAAGTTTCCCGTGCATTGGTTAATTTCTCTTGTGCATCGTAAAGCAAGGTCGCTACTAAATCAATGATTACACCAGCACACTCACCTACTCCAATTTCCGTTTTAAACTTCTCTTCATTTCCCCAATCAATGAAATCTTCTTCTTTGATAGTCGTTAAATCTGCCAACGGCTTCAATAAATCGTAGAAATACTTGTTTCCTTTTCGATCGTAATATTCATTGAACTGCTCCTCCTCCTGGTTAGAAAGAAAGTCATTTAATAAAGTCCGAATGATATCTAAAACTCGTTTACTTGGCAATTTGATGACCTTCTCCGCAATTCGACCCGAACCATCACCTGTTTTTCCACCGCCTAAAAGCACTTGAAGCGCTGGTAAGGTAGCTTTTTCAACCTTCATTGAACTACCATGGAACCCGATATGTGCCAATCCATGCTGCCCACAGGAATTCATGCACCCACTAATTTTTATTTTTATCACTTGTTCATAAAGCAACTCGGGATATTCGGCGCGAATTAAATCCTCAATTACTTTGGCAACTGTCGTGCTATTTGAAATCCCCAAGTTACAAGTATCCGTACCTGGACATGCGGTAACATCAGCTAAACTATTGTAACCAGAATCTCCCAAATCGATTCCTGATAAGGCTTCGTATAAATGAACTAAATCTTCGCCTTTTATAAACTTTAATAAAATGCTTTGATCAATGGTAAAACGAAGATCATTTGAAGCGAATTTCTCAGCGATATCAGCCAATAAACGTGCTTGTTCGGTTGAAAAATCACCCAATTGAACTTTCACATAAACTGCGTAATAGCCTTGCTGCTTTTGCTCAATCACGTTGGTTTTAAACCATTCTTGAAAAGCAGGATTGGAATTTTGAGATAAAATTTGTTCGAGCGTGAAAATCTGATCCAATTCCGGTTCTTCGATTAATTGATGATATAATTCGAAATCAATTTCCGGATTGTATTGAACGGCTTTCGACTCTTTTTCAACCAACTCTAAAAACGCTTCCAAGCCAATTTTACCTATCAGGTATTTCATTCTGGCTTTATTGCGTGAATTGCGCTCTCCGTATCGATCAAAGATTCGAATCGAAGCTTCAATAAAAGGAATAATTTCCTGCTCGGATAAAAACTCGTATGCAGTGTGCGCCAAGAATGGCTGAGCACCCAATCCACCACCAACAAGCACCTTGAAGCCTTTGATTTGTTTTCCATTCTCTTCTTTGATCTTTGGAATAAATCCAAAATCGTGAATAAACGTGTATGCATCATCATCTTCGCTGCTACTAAAAGCGATTTTTATTTTACGGCCTAATTCCTGACCAAAAGGTTTGCGTAGGAAATATCTAAAAACCAAATCTGCATAAGGCGCAACATCGAATGGTTCGTTTTTATCGATTCCTGCTATTGAACTCGCTGTTACATTTCGAACAGTATTTCCACAAGCTTCTCTTAGCGTAATGTCATCTTTTTCCAAATCGGACCATAATTGAGGAGTTCGATCCAAGCTTACATAATGAATTTGAATGTCTTGTCTTGTTGTAATATGCAACTTTCCAGTGCTATATTCATCTGAAACCTCGCAAATTCTTCGTAATTGGGTTGGAGTAACTTTTCCGAATGGAAGTTTAATTCGAATCATTTGAACTCCCTGCTGTCTCTGACCGTAAACTCCTCTCGCCAAACGCAAAGCCTTCAATTTATCTTCGGCAATTTTTCCTTCTTTGAAAGCCTGAATCTTTTTTCCAAGTTCAATTACATCCTTTTCTACGATTGCTTTTTTGGATAAAGCATTTATGTTTTCAATTCCTTCTCTAAACGACGCCATAACTATATTTATATATCCTATATTTCCTATCGTTTTAGTATGTATTAAAAACGAATCAAAAAAACGGTGCAAAATTATATTTCAAAAATTAAATAAACAAATAATTTATTAAAATTTTTATAACTCCTATCTAAACAATAGGATATTAAGAAGTGAATTTAGCTTTCAAAACATCTTCTCGTCTTAATAGATCAGCTAACGATGTTTTTGATAAAATCTTAATGGTAGCTTCACGCACTTCTAGAATTACATCACGTAAGCCACAGATTTCTTCATTAACGCATTCTTCACAACTTTCATAAAAGTTAAGACTAACGCATGGAAGCATGGCAATCGGGCCTCCTGAAATTCGAATCACATGACTTAATACGATTTCCTCCGGATGTTTCGCCAAGGAATAACCACCAGATGCTCCCATTTTGCTGTGAACAAGACCGTTATTTCTTAGTTCAACTAAAATAGCTTCTAAAAATTTTCTAGGTATTTTTTCTTCCTCTGAAATCGTCGAAATTTTAAGTGGAACTCCCTTTCCATAGTGTTTAGCAAGAGAAACCAATGCTTTAATAGCGTATTTCGATTTTTTTGAGAGCATGAGTAAAACAAATGTATGAAATATTTAACTTCAAAAATTGTTAATCAGTATACACATTTAATCGAATTCTTGTTAGTTTAATGAGATTACGCTTCGATATATTAAATAACTGAGCTCGCTTGAAAAATAAAACTCATGTTTCAAAGCAATTGTTAAGCCTGACATGCTTGAAAAATATCTTCCCAAATATCTTCAATGTTTTCTAAACCAATTGATAAACGAATCAACCCATCAGTGATTCCGACTTCATGGCGTTGCTCTGGACTTAATTTAGAGTGTGTGGTAGATGCCGGATGTGTGGCAATGCTTCTCGTATCTCCAAGGTTGGCCGTCAGCGAAAACAAGTTCAATTTGTTTAAAAATTGTCTTCCTGATTCAAGACCTCCAGCAAGTTCAAAAGAAACCAATCCACCACCATCAGACATTTGTTTTTTTGCGATTTCATAATCTGGATGGGACGACAAGAACGGGTATTTGACCCATGAAATTCCTGATAAAGTTGATAATCGTTTAGCAATTTCTAATGCATTTTTACAATGGCGTTCCATTCGCACATCCAATGTTTCAATTGATTTTGAAATAACCCAAGCATTAAACGGACTCATTGCGGGACCAGAATGCCGAGCAAACGCTTTTAACTTTTCAACTAGCTCTTTTGAAGAAACGATTAGTCCGCCAAGAGTTCGCCCTTGACCATCCATAAATTTAGTTGTTGAGTGAATTACAAGATCTGCACCCCATTTAATTGGCTGTTGTAAAATAGGAGTTGCAAAGCAATTATCAACAACCAAAAGAACTCCTTTGGATTTACAAATTGCAGCCAAACGTTCAATATCAATTAAATCAAGTGCCGGATTACTTGGTGTTTCAATGTAAACCAATTTCGTTTTATCGGTGATTGCTGATTCATAAGCCGAATAATTATTGAAGTCAACATACGTACTCTTGATGTTCCATTTAGGAAACACATCAACGAGTAAGCGGTGTGTAGATCCAAAAACGGAACGACTTGATACAATTTCATCTCCTGCAGAAAGAAAAGTCGCAAATGTTGTGAAAACTGCTGCCATTCCCGATGCAGTTGCCCATGCCGACTCGCCTCCTTCCAATAAAGCAACTTTATCCAGTAACTCTTGTACATTTGGATTCGCATAACGGGAATAAATTTCACCAGGCTTCTCCTCTGCAAATTGAGAACGCATATCTTCTGCATCTTCAAAAATGTAACTACTCGTTAAATAAAGAGGAACTGAATGCTCGCTATATTGTGAGCGTTCAATTTGTCCTCGAATAGCTATGGTCTCTTTTCTCATTAAGTAACTTTTATTTCGTGTGAGATTTTAATATTTGGGTTCAGCGAAAGTGATACTGAACAATATTTTTCCTTAGAAAGCAAAATTGCTCGTTCCAATTTATCCAACGGAACGCTTCCATCTACCTGAAACATCAAATGAATTGACTCGAACGGCGAAGGAGTTCCCTCTTTTCGTTTGGCATCAATTTCAATTTGATAGACTTTTGGATTAATTTTCTGTTTTTGCAAGATCAAAACAATATCGATGGACATACATCCTGCCAGCGATCCAGCCAATAATTGCATCGGTGTTAAACCTTTATTTTTACCACCAAGAGCTGCATTTGCATCAAACGTACATAACGCACCTGTTTCATTTTTTAACTGAAAAACATAAGGTTCCTCGATACGATTTAATTCTATTTTCATCTAGCACTATATTTATTTTGATTCATACAAATCGATTGAGAAAAGTTAAAAACTCATTAGATGTTATTTAATTTTTCAAATTTGAAATTAGCTGAATAGACTTGTGATTTCATTTACCAAAAAATACTAATTTGTTTAACCAACCTCTAAGCTATCCATTTTTACAAAAAAATAAGTAGCAATTAACAGCTCACAAAACTATCTATTTTTTGGAATTTCGAAATAAAAAAAACTACTTTAAACAATCAATAAGCGACTTCATTCTTTGTGTCCTGTAATCGTGCATATTTGAAATGGCAATTGCGCAGGTGGTATCTTTTCGATTCATCGCGAACATGGCAAGATTCCCATGCCACCAACCTGTGTGATAAAACAAATCAGAAGTTCCTGATTCTTCAATGATTCGAATACCCAATCCATAATTTTTTGAACCACTTTTTTCGTAACTATAGCCTTTAAACATAGCTTTTCGTGATTTAATCGAAATAAACTTGGGGGAATAGGTTCCTAAATTCATTCTAAACAAGTCCTTAACTGTGGTGTACATATTTTTATCTCCGTAGATGAGATCCAAATGATTAAACTGTCTGTTTCGTTTGTCGTTATTATAGGATTGAGAAATTTTATCGAACATCGATTTTTTATCAAGGATGAACGTATTTTTCATTCCCAAAGGATCGAAAACCAGTTCTTTCATCGCTTTTGGAAATTTTTTTCCTGTTACTTGTTCGATAATGAGTGCGAGCATCATAAAATTGGTATTACAATAGGAAAACTTAGAATTTGGTTTGAAGTTTAAAGGAATTTTATGTTTCACCATCAATTTCACAACGTCTTGATTACTTAAACACCAGGATCGATCCGTATAATGATCCACAAAATAATGATAGTGAGGCAAACCACTTCGATGAGTCAGTAAATCATGAACGCGAATGCCTGAAAACGGAAAATTCTCAATGTAATGCTTGACTTTTTGATTCAAATCAATCTTGTTTTGGTCACACAAACGCATCACAGCGAGTGCTGTAGCTGTTTTACTGATTGAAGCAACATGCATCGGCGTCGAATCTGTCAATTGAATTTGCTTCTCGAGATTTGAGTAACCCCTTGTTCGAGAATAGATTATTTTGTCATTCTTCGCAACCAGAAACTGCCCGTTAAACTCAGGATTTGCCAAATATCTGTAGAAAAAAGTGTCTGAAATAAATCTTGCCTTTTTAACCCAGCTCTTTTTAGGAGCAGGCATTTTGACAAAATAAGTAGACGTTGATTTTAACTTTACTTTCTTTGATTTCCGACCACAGAAGGTGAACAGAAATAAAATCGTTAAACCATAAAACAAGCAATTAAAACGAAAGAAAAGCATTACTTTATTTGTCAAAAAAGGCTGTCAGAAATTATCCAACAGCCTCGAAATCAATTAATTTACTTATTAAATATTCTCAATAATTAACGCTGACGCACCACCACCTCCATTACAGATTGCGGCTCCACCGATTTTCGCATTGTTTTGTTTTAGAACATTAATTAAAGTTACCACAACACGTGAACCTGAGTTTCCTAGCGGGTGTCCTAAAGCAACAGCTCCACCGTTTACGTCCACTTTTGAAGGATCCAAACCTAAGATTTTCATGTTCGCCAATCCAACAACTGAAAATGCTTGATTCAATTCCCAACAATCCACATCCGATATTTTCAATCCTGCTTTATCCAACGCTTTAGGCACTGCCAATGAAGGTGCAGTCGTAAACCATTCAGGTGCTTGAGCAGCATCTGCATAGGAAACAATTTTCGCGATTGGTTTCAATCCATATTTCTCAACGGCTTCTTTTGATGCCAAAACCAACGCCGATGCACCGTCATTCAAAGTTGACGCATTTGCTGCTGTAATTGTTCCTTCTTTGTCAAAAGCGGGTTTCAATCCAGGGATTTTATCCAAAAACACATTCTTGTATTCTTCGTCTTCGATTACCATAATTGGATCACCTTTTCTTTGAGGAACGGCTACCGGAACGATTTCATTATTAAATCTTCCTGCTTTCCAAGCATCAGCAGCGCGGGTGTATGAAGTAATGGCAAAATTATCCTGGTCTTCACGTGTAATTTCATATTCTTTAGCACACAATTCAGCGCAATTGCCCATAGGAACTTTACTGTATACGTCTAGAAGTCCGTCTTTGGTAATTCCGTCCAACATCGTAATGTTTCCGAATTTAGTTCCATTTCGACCGCTAACGTAATGTGGGGTTTGAGACATATTTTCCATTCCTCCCACAACAACAACATGGTTATCACCTGCTAAAATGGTTTGAGCTCCAAGCATAATGGATTTCATTCCTGATGCACATACTTTGTTGATTGTCGTACAAGGAACATTTTTATTCAATCCAGCACCTAATGCCGCTTGACGAGCCGGTGCCTGTCCCACTCCTGCTTGTAAAACATTACCCATGAAAACTTCATCGATAGAATCTACCGAAATTCCAGCACGCTCTACCGCACCTTTTATTACTGTTGAACCAAGTTGCGTTGCAGAGATGCTCGACAAACCGCCCATGAAAGCTCCCATCGGAGTTCTTACCGCGGAAATAATGTAAACTTCTTTTGACATACGTTAAAAATTGTGGTGCGAATATACGGGTTTTGGGTGGAAAAATAGGGTTAGAAATTTCAAACTTTCGTTCAAATTGATATTTTTGTAAAAAATCACATAATGAAATATTTCTTGCTTACATATTTGCTTGTTGCTTTTTTTACTTCAAGTTTTTCTCAATCCAAGAAAGAGCAAATTGAAATTTTAAACGCTCGTGTGGACAGCATCAAACAAATATTAAGTTCCGAAAGAAAAACAAGTGCAGATAAATCGTTAAAAATTTCTGATCTAAATTCCAAAATCAAAGATCTTGACGATAAAATTCTGAATTTAGAAAAGGAAAAAACAAACCTCAATAATTCGATTAATAAATTAACTGGTGAAATTGCATCGCTGAATGCCTCAGTAAGTCAATTGAAAAGTGATTTGAACAGCACAAAAACAAATATGGATAACGCGATAAATTCAAAAAATCAAGAAATCACAAATCTTAACTTGCGTATAAAAACAAAATCAGATAGCCTTAAGTTGATTCAAAACGAACTTAATAAATTAAAACCTGCACCGAAGCAAGCAAACACCAATCAAAACACAAGTTCATTAAAGCGTTACATTGAGGATGATGTTACAATGATTTGGGAAGGAAGTTCTAATCCTTTTGTATTAAAATCTCTTCTCTCTTCGACCGGGGTTAAAGAGAAAATAAACGGAATTGTTTATGGGAAATACGGAAATGGGATTACATCCCACGAATATACTTTCAAAGATGGTTTATGGTGTGGTCCATACAAAAATTATTTAATAGATGGCAGATTAGAAAGTGAAGGCAACTATATAATTCTATATGATATTTATCCTAATGGTCGAAGTTATCCAGATGGAATTCAGAAGAAATATCATGGTAATGGCAGATTAAAACGCAAAACCGACTACCGTAATGGAACAGTTTGGGAAGATCGATGCTATGATGCCAATGGCGATGAGATAAAGCCCTGTCCAAAGGATTATTAATCAAAAGTTATTCTTAATCGCTTTAACATTGAGTTAAGATCTATCTTTATCAAATGAAATTCATCCAATTCCTAATTCTTAGCTTTTCACTTCTAACTTTCATTTCCTGCGAAGAAAGCCAAAAAGATAACCGAAAAGTAATCGATGAAAGTCAGTTGCCCGATGACCATGGTGATTTAAATTCCTATGCTAAAAGACATGTAGAGGCACAGTTACGAATTGCGGCCAATGAAAAGTATGAATTGAAAATTTACAAGGAAAACTTGGATGGAGATGATAAGCAAGATGCCATTATCACCGTTAACAGATTAAACTATGCGCTGGAAGAAGCTGCTAACTCTGCTAACCCAGCGAAACGAGCTGAAATTGGCTACATGGGGAATTTCAATTTTTTCTTTTACTACGATGGGGCCAAAGACATGATCTCTCCGCCAATTGTAGTTGCATCTTCTCCCCTTTTACCTTTGAAAGTCAGTTTTGAGAACATCAGTTCGGATAGTTATAAAGATATTTTGATTGATTTTAGAATTCGAAATTCTAGTTTTAGGGATTTTTTCTCGGTTATCAATCACACGCCAAGAATGGTTTTCGAGTTTCGAAACTTTGATGGTATGGGAACGACGAAAAGTGAATGTTATTCATTTCAATATACAACTGGCATTTATTCGGCTTTTAAAGACATTCAGGTGATGAAAGCAAATCTTGGAGTTGTTCCAAAAAATGCTGATTTAAATACATTTGAACCAGTTATAACTCCAACGAAAGAAATGTTATATACATTTTTCTATGTACCGCAAGAAGGGAAGTATATGACGAAGAAGAAGTGAAAATTTAAGTTTTACTAGTAATTATTCCCTCCTCGAGGAGGGACAAAGGGAGGTGACATCAATAAATTATTGAAAATATAATAAAATTTCACCCTCCTTTATCCTTCCTCAATGTAGGAAAATCAGAATCTATCTAAAAATTCCCTCTGAGCGTCACAATAAAGTTTCTTCCAGGAGCAGAAATATTCGAAGCGAAATTTCGGTAATTGTGGTCTAAGATATTTTCACATGCAACCTGTAAAGAAGCATATTTGTTGAAAACGTAATTTAATCTTAAATTCAGCGTGTACCAACTTGGCATTCCTTGTGGGGTTGCGTATGTATAATTATCTTCACCGATTAAATTGTAATCTTCCAAACGCTTCCATCCAGAATAATTCACAAAAAACTCAGCATTAAATTTTCTCATGGTATATCCAAGACTA
>VGML01000060.1 GCA_016866415.1 Bacteroidota bacterium
GTTTTCGGAACGGCTAATACCGACGAAGAAGTTACTGAGAAATTTAGTCGTTTGACAACATTTTATGAAGAGGCAATTTCATTCGAAGGTTGGAATAAGTATAGTGAAATAAGTGTCAAGTATGATGGACAAATCGTTTGTAGAAAAAGAAGTTAGTGTTGTTAAGAAAACCAAAATTGTAGTTGGTTTAGACATCGGTACAACAAAAATTGCCTGTTTTGTTGGCCGTCGCAACGAGCACAACAAAATCGAAATCATTGCCATGGGGAAAAGTGAATCACTTGGCGTCATGCGTGGTGTGGTTTCGAACATTGAAAAAACGATTCAGTCTATTCGTGCTGCTGTTGATGAAACTAAAAATTCAATTGAAGGCGAACTATCAATTCGAAACGTAAACGTTGGAATAGCCGGACAGCATATTAAAAGTCTTCAACATCGTGGAATGTACACTCGGCGTAACAAAAACGGTGAAATTTCACAATCTGACATTAATGCATTTGTGGATGACATGTACAACATGGTAATGAGTCCAGGAGAGGAGATAATCACTGTAATACCACAAGAGTACATTGTTGACGGTGAAAGAGAAATCAAAGATCCAATTGGAATGGCGGGAATTAGATTAGAAGCTAATTTTCATGTTATTACAGGTCAAGTTACAAATGTCTTGAATATCAAAAAGTGTGTCGATCGCTCTGGACTAAACGTACGAGAAATTATTTTGGAACCTATTGCGTCAGCTGATGCTGTTTTAAGTGATGAAGAAAAAGAAGCCGGAGTTGTGCTTGTTGATATAGGTGGCGGAACTACAGATGTTGCAATTTTTCAAGATGGAATTATTCGTCATACGGCTGTAATACCTTTCGGAGGAAACGTAATTACACAAGACATCCGTGAAGGTTGTCAAATTCTACCTCGTCACGCAGAAGCTCTTAAGGTGAGATTTGGAAGCGCACTTGCTTCTGAAAGTAAAACAAATGAGGTTGTATGTATACCTGGTTTAAGGGGACGTGATCCGAAAGAAATTACATTACATAATTTAGCAAGTATCATTCAAGCTCGAATGGAAGAGATAATTGAATTGGTAAATTATGAAATTAAAAATTCAGGATATGCCAAAAAATTAATTGGCGGAATTGTTGTTACAGGAGGAGGTTCTCAATTGAAACATTTAACGCAATTGTTTGAGTACCTTACTGGAATGGATACGCGAATTGGTTATCCAACTGAACATTTAGCAAATACCAATAATTTGGAAAACCTAGCAAGTCCAATGTATGCAACTGGAATTGGATTGGTACTAAATGGATTTGAAACAATGGATCGATTGTCAATGGAAAGTGGTGATCTTAAACAAGAAAATTCAAAGGAAGAGGAAAAACCAAAGGATACTCCACCAACGCATTCAGATCCAAATAAAAGAGGAAAATTCTTTGATAAAATCTTAAAGAAAACACGCGATTTCTTTGATGATAACGATGAAAATGACGTAAACGACGACAAATAGTAATACATAAATTTAAATTAAAAAATATGGAATTTGATATCCCAAGAGAAACAAGCTCGATAATTAAAGTTATTGGTGTAGGCGGTGGCGGAAGCAACGCTGTTAATCATATGTACAATCAAGGTATTGTAGGTGTAGACTTTATAGTTTGTAATACGGATCGACAAGCATTAGATATTTCACCTGTACCTCACAAGGTTCAATTAGGTCCTGCACTTACAGAGGGCAGAGGCGCAGGAATGTTACCTGAAGTTGGAATGCAGGCTGCCATTGAGAATATTGAAGAAATACGAGAATTACTTTCGAAAAATACAAAAATGGTTTTTGTTACTGCTGGAATGGGCGGTGGAACAGGAACTGGTGCTGCTCCAGTAATCGCTCAAGTTGCGAAAGACCTTGGGATTTTAACTGTAGGAATCGTTACCGTTCCTTTCAATTTTGAAGGCAGAAAAAGAAGACAGCAGGCAGAAGAAGGTTTAGAAAAAATGCGTCAAAATGTAGATACGCTTTTGATTATCAATAACGAACGCCTACGTGAATTTGGAAAGAATATGTCCTTAACTGATGCATTTTCTCATGCTGACAATATACTAACTGTCGCTGCAAAGGGAATTGCAGAGGTGATTTCGGTCACAGGAATTATAAATGTTGATTTCAACGATGTTAATACCGTTCTAAGAAATAGTGGTCAAGCCATCATGGGAAGTGCTATTGCAGAAGGAGACGATCGTGCTTTGGTTGCTGTTAAAAACGCATTGACTTCACCGTTATTAAATGATAATGACATCAATGGAGCTCGGTACGTTCTATTGAACATTACATATGGAAGTAAAGAAGTCATGATGGACGAAATTACTGAAATTACAGATTACATTCAAGATGCTGCAGGTGCAACAGCTGACGTAATTTGGGGACATGGTTTTGATGCTTCTCTTGGTGAAAAATTGAGTATTACACTTATCGCAACAGGTTTCAATTCAACACCAATTACTGGTTTTGAAAAAGCTCCTGAACGAACTATTGTTTCTTTAGAGGAAGATAATAAGAAGGAAATTACTACACAACTTGTTTCTCCTTTTGAACAAGGAAAAGAAATTCAACCAACAGTTCAAGAGCAACTAACACAAGAACCATTTTTAAAAACTGAACCATCTGTTGAAAACGTCATCCCAACAGGTACATTTACACCAGTAGTTGAAGAAAAAAAATCTTATGACCTATTTGAAACTTCAAACACGTCAATCAGCGAAACTAATGCTGATTCAAATGTAACTTCAGATTCTGTTTCTAATGAAAACTTTTCATCCGAAGTAATCGAAAATACATCTGAAACTGAACCAAGTTCTTATTTTTCGTTAGAAGTGGAAAGTTCAGAGAATTTTGTTGATGAAAGCGCCGAAGAATCTATTTCAACAGAAAAACCTGAATTTACTTGGGATGTAATAGATTCAACAATCGAAAATGAAAAAGTGGAAGAAGTTAAAGACGAGGTACGTCCATTTACATTATTCGATAACCCTGTAACTACTGAGCCAACAAAAGATGAAGTGGTTCGTCACATGCTTGAAGATGATACGCTGGAGAAACTTAACTTGGAACAAACTAAAAAGGTTTTATCTCCTGAAGAACAACAGCGCAAAGCACAAGAACGTGTTTCCAAAATTCAAGAATATACTGCAAAATTGAAAAAAGCAGAAGGAATTGCAGAATTCGAAAATGAGCCAGCATTCGTGAGAAGAAACATAAATTTAAACAATGCTACTCCGAGCTCTGAAGAATCATTTTCTCGCTTCGGACTTTCCTCAGATAGCGAAGGAAAAACAGGTTTAAGAAATAATAATTTTCTTCACGATAACGTTGACTAATGAGTTTCACTGCTAAAATTAACGATGCAATCAAACAAGCGATGCTCGCAAAAGAGAAAGAGCGATTAGCAGCATTGCGAGACATTAAATCAAAGTTACTTTTAGAGGCAACATCCGGCGCAGGTGCAGACGTAAGTGATGAAGCAGCGATGAAAATCTGCTTGAAACTTCACAAGCAACGAATGGAGACTTTCGAATTATATATTGCGCAAGGAAGACAAGATTTAGCAGACGAAGAATTATTTCAAGCGAAAGTAATCGAAGAATACTTGCCAAAGATGCTAACTGAAGATGAAATTAGATCTGAAGTCATTAAGGCAATTTCAGAGACCGGTGCTTCTAATCCTCAAGAAATGGGTAAAGTGATGGGTGTGTTAACTAGCAGATTAGCAGGTAAAGCTGACGGCAAAATTATTGCGGCAATCGTTAAAGAACAACTAAGTAAGTAACAAACAACAAACCAAATAGAGAGGTTATCATTGAATGGTAACCTCTTTTTGTTTTACATTTGCTGAAAATAATTTATGTCCCTTCACGATCAAATTGCTCAAGTAATTCGAAACTACCATTCGAAAGGTTGGTCGCCGGCAACTTCAACCAACTATTCATTCAAAGATGAAAAAAATCAAATCTGGGTTTCAAGATCTGGAATTGATAAAAGCGAATTTAAAAGTGAAGACTTCATTAAAATTAATTCAAAAGGTGAAGCGATTGAAGAATACGTAAACTTAAAACCATCTGCAGAAACCCTAATTCATTGTCTCATCTACGAAATGTTTCCAGAAACCAAAGTTATTCTTCATAGTCATGGAATAAATCCGGTATTAATTTCTACGATTGAAAAAACAGAGGTCACCTTCGAAGGATTTGAAATTCAGAAAGGTTTTGAAGGGCAAAGAACGCATTTAAGTCAAATACGAATTCCAATAATGGACAATTCACAAGAAATGCCGTTCTTCGAAAAAGAACTCATTTACAGGCAATCTCAGTTAACCAATCATTGTTTTATCATTCGAAAGCACGGAACTTATGCCTGGGGAAAAAGTTTATTTGAGGCCAAACGACATTTAGAGACCTTGGATTATCTTTGTGAGTGCAAATTTAAAATGATTAAATAATCTGATATGGCCATTTTATCCATTCCTGAAAAGAACCTAACAATTACTGATTCAGTTGAAATCCGTAAATTTTTCACGAGTCGTGGAATTTTTTTTGATCAATGGCAATGTGATGTTGAATTTGAAGATACGGCAACGCAACAAGAAATTCTGACTGCTTATTCGAAAGATTTAGATCCGTTTATGAGAAATGGCGGTTATCTAACTGCCGATGTTATTTCAATCAATGCTTTGACTGAAAACTATGAAGCTATTCGGAATAAGTTTCTTGCTGAACACACGCACACAGAGGATGAAATACGTTTTTTTGTTGATGGAAAAGGATTGTTTTGGTTCAATTTAGAAAACCAACCTGTTTTCAATTTGCTTTGTGAGCGTGGTGATTTAATTAGTGTTCCAGAAGGAACAAAACATTGGTTTGATGCCGGTGAAATGAATCCGTTTGTGAAAGCTATTCGCATTTTCATTGACATGAGTGGATGGGTTCCTCATTATACAGAATCGGGACTCGAACAAAAATTCCACGATTTCAAATTCCCTTCTCGTGTTGGATAAAGTCGAGTACATTTTAACCGATGTTGAAGGAACAACCACTTCTGTTTCATTCGTTTACGACGTTCTTTTCCCTTATTTTAGAGCTCATATTTCGGAATTAAAGAATATGTCCGAAAATGAAGTGGTTAAATCCGCTTTTAATGAAACCAAATCGATTGTTTTAAAGGAGGAGACGATTGAACTTAAATCTACCGACGAGATAATTAAAAAACTTAACCAATGGTGTGAAGAGGATCGAAAAATAACACCTCTAAAAACACTTCAGGGTTTACTGTGGAAAATCGGTTACGAACAAGGTGTTTTAAAAGGACACGTGTATGATGACGTTCCTATCGAATTGGTAAAATGGCAAAACAAGGGATTAAAGATGGGTGTCTTTTCATCTGGATCTATTGAAGCTCAAAAACTCATTTTTGGTTACAGTGAAAAGGGTGACTTAACTCGGTTCTTTTCGAATTATTTCGATACCAAAACTGGAATGAAACGAGTTCACGAAACCTATTTAAAAATCGCTCTCGAATTAAAATTAAACCCAGGAAAGATTCTATTTCTTTCTGATATAGTTCAAGAACTAGAAGCTGCGCATATAGCTGGATTTCAAACCATACAGCTGGTAAGACAGGGCACGAAAAAAGAATGGGAAAATTCAGTAACAGATTTCACTGAAATAAAAATTGATTGCGTTTAACCTTTCGAATTTGGTTTTGGTTCAACAAAAATCTTGAACCTAAGTTTCTCCCTACGCTTTGTTGTATTTGTAATAAGAATAATCGAATGATCTTGATGATACAACCTGCCTTTTGTATCAAAAACAACTTCTAAATGACCCAATTGACCAGGCTGAATAACATCATTGGATAAAGAAAAATCAATACATGTGCACTCGACGTCAACTGAATAAATTTCCAAAGGCACTGTACCTGAATTTATAAATTCAAAAACGAAATTGCGTTTAATTCCCTCTTGAGTTTTTGGAAACTTTACAACTGGGTATTTAACGCTAAAAACCGCCTCTTGACAATAGCCAAGGGCGGTTTTCAATAACAGAATACTTAAAAGTAAGTTTTTCAATTAGTTGTTAGTTGGCGCACCTGAATTATTCACAGGAGTTCCAACTTCTGGAGCTGGCCCTACTTCTCCTTTGATACGAATAACTTTGTTCGGCTCATTTACAGCATTCGAAGTAATGGTTACACTTTTGTTGATTGGACCTGGTCTTTTGGTATCGTACTTCACTCGAATTGAACCTTTAGCTCCCGGTGCGATTGGCTCTTTCGGCCACTCAGGAACTGTACAACCACAAGAACCTTTCGCATTCGAAATGATTAGTGGCTCATCTCCTGTGTTTTTAAATTCAAACGTACAATATGGGTCACCATCATACTTAATGTTTCCATAGTCATGCGTCTCCTTACTAAATTCAATTTTTGCACCTTTTTCAACTTGTGCACATGCCTCAACAGAAACTAAACTAGCTCCAAGTAAAAGCGCGAAAGAAAAGAATAATTTTTTCATGGTTTTAAAATTTTATAATACAAATGTATGTAGCAAGTTTTGAACCAAATTTATTTTAACAGAACGTTAACAAAGAAAACTTTTATAATTTATCGCGTTTCAACCAACCTTTTTTGGTGAAATAAATCATAAGTCCAAGAATGGTTAACAGCATAATTCCCCAAACAATGAAATACCCTGATTTCCATTTCAATTCAGGCATGAAGTCGAAATTCATACCATATACGCCAACAATAAATGTTAAAGGAATGAATAGGGAACTCACAACGGTTAGCATTTTCATGATTTCATTCATACGCTGGCCTTGAGCAGCGTAAAAAAGATTTGACATGCCATCTAAAATCTGCTTGTTCGCGTCAATTTCCTCCAAAGCACTAATACATGATGACTTTAAATTTGAAAAATAATAGAAGTTTGAACGATCTAGCAAATTACTTTCACTATGTTCCAATTGCATTGTAACATCTCGCATGGGCTGAACAATTTTTCTTAGTTCAATTAGTCGTCTTTTCTCTACTTCTATTTCCTTAAAAATACTTTTGTTTTCAGAAACATGCAATTTTTCGTCTATTAAGGTTATTTTATCGGAAATCGTTTCCAAAACTTCAAAATAATTATCAATAATAGACTCCAACAGTCGAAACAACAAGAAGTCAGTCCCTTTCGAGCGAATCTTCCCTCTACCCTTCTCAATACGATCGCGAACATCGGTAAAATGATCCGATAGTTTCTCTTGAAAAGAAATCAAATAGTATTTGCCTAAAATAAACGTTATTTGTTCCTGATTTAGTGATGATGAGTTTGATTCATCAGGCAAAGCCGATTTGATACTGAAAAACATGTAGTTCGGATATTCTTCAACCTTTGGTCGTCT
The DNA here is from genome assembly GCA_016866415.1 of Bacteroidota bacterium. Classification (GTDB taxonomy): domain Bacteria; phylum Bacteroidota; class Bacteroidia; order Flavobacteriales_D; family Crocinitomicaceae; genus UBA952. Next base: position 7,435 of record VGML01000060.1, read on the forward strand.
AATGTTATTGTAAATTCCTTCAATAGATAATTTATCAACTCCTAATTTCGAACAAATTTTTTCAACGGATTCTCGGTCAGATAAACTATGAAAATTTAACCAAGAAACATAATCTGAATCTATTTCAGATTCTACAAAATCATTTGCAAAATGATTTGCTTCATCCTTCTCTATCGCATAAAAACTAATATTGTACTTATAGAGTTGACATTCGGACATAACATTACTTATTTTGAAGAAGAACTATTTATCGATTTTCCCATTGAACATGAATCGCACGCAGTTTCCTTTTTAAAAAACTTAACCCAAATCAAACGGATAATATAAATTACCGAAGTCGCAACTAAAAGCCAAACGAATATATCTTGAATCATTGAGACATAAAGTTACATAAATTATCCTTTTTTAGCTCAAAAGTTGGAAACATAAAAAAGATCCGAAATAGGCTAAAAATCCCATATATAAAATTTGAATAATCGGCCATTTCCAAGATTGTGTTTCGCGTTTAACTACAGCCAAGGTAGCCATGCATTGCATCGCAAAAACATAGAAAATCATCAACGATGTGCCACTTGCAAGACTGTAAACAGGATTTCCTTGATTATTTTTTTCGTTTCTCATTTTCTCTATGAGCTTGAGGTTTGATTCCGAGTCGTTGTTAACTGCATAAATAGTTGCTAATGACCCTACAAAAACTTCTCTTGCTGCAAATGAAGTTATTAATGATATCCCTATTTTCCAATCGAAGCCAAGGGGTTTAATGATGGGTTCAATACTTTTTCCCATGATTCCAATGAATGAAGATTCCAATTTCACGGATGCCAATTGCTGTTGCTTTTCATTATCTGATAATGATTTATAATAAGACGATTGAATCAACTTTTTCTCGGACTTTTCCATTCGTCCACTTGGACCAAATGTCGCAAGCGCCCATAGAATGATTGAAATTGCAAGGATTATTTTTCCAGCATCCAGAACAAATACTTTTACTTTTTCCAAAATATTTATTCCAACATTTGTCCAACGTGGACTTCGATAACTTGGTAATTCGAGTAATAAAAATCCTTTTTCTCTAGTTCCAATGAATTGCTTCAAAAGAAGCGAAACAACAATTGCAGCAACAATCCCCAACAAGTATAAAAACAACAAAACAATCCCTTGTAAATTGATAAATCCGAGAATTTTTTCATTGGGAATTACAAGTGAAATTAATAGTGTATAAACCGGGATTCGGGCACTGCAACTCATTAACGGAGCAACCAATATCGTAATCATTCGCTCCTTCCAATCAGCAATCGTTCGAGCTGACATGATTCCCGGAATAGCACAAGCCGCGCTCGACATGAGAGGAACGACGCTTTTTCCGTTTAATCCTAACGGACGCATGATTCGATCCATGATAAAAACCACTCGTGCCAAATAGCCTGTTTCTTCCAAAATTGAAATAAAGAAAAACAAAAGAGCAATCTGAGGAATAAATACCAGAACCCCGCCAATTCCAGGAATGATTCCTTGGCTGATTAAATCACTCAACATTCCTTTTGGCAACGTATCTGAAAACCAACTTCCTAAAGAGACGAAAAGTCCATCAATGAAATCCATCGGAATTGAAGCGAAGGAAAAAATAAATTGGAAAACAAGGAGAAGAATTGCAAGAAAAATCACATACCCAAAAACAGGATGAAGCAACACGCGATCAATTTTTCGAGAAAAGGTATCTAATTTTATTTGATTTTCATTTTCAACATCTCGTATAATTACCCTGATTTTTGTAAACCTTTCCTTTGCCTCATCAGATTGCTTGAGTTGATCATCTTGAGACGCTGGTTTGTAATTTGGGATGAAATTTTCGAGGCGCTTTGAGGCTTTCCAATTCTTTATCGCATCCAGAATTCGATTTTTACCCAATCCTACTCGCGCGTTCGCTGTTATAATCTCAACATCTGGAAATCGATTTTTTAATTTTTCAATGTCGATCTCAATTCCTCTTTTCAAGGCAACATCCCACATATTTAGAACTAAAATCAATGGGATGTTTAAGTCATACAACTGGGTAAAAAAAAGAAGATTTCGCTCTAAGTTTGACGCATCAGCAACGTAAATGGCTAATTCAGGATGTTCAGTCGATTGTTGATTGGTCAAAGCCGAATAAACGACTTCTTCATCTTTTGTCCGAGGGTAAATACTATAAACACCAGGGAAATCAGTTAGTTGATGCTCAACTTCTGAAACATTAATCACACCTGTTCGCTTCTCAACCGTTACTCCTGGGAAATTACCAATTGTTTGCCTAAGACCGGTCAACAAATTAAAAATTGAACTTTTTCCAGTATTTGGATTTCCGAGTAAGGCTATTTTCATTTGATTTGACTCAAAACATTTGGAGAACTCGTAAATTTAAAAATTATAATTGGTTCTCGTCTTCAATGAGTATGTTGACTGCTTCATCCAATCGAAGCGAGATTAAACACCCATTTAACTCAACTGCTATTGGATCTTTCAATGGTGCACGAAATACAACTTCAACCTCAGATCCAGAAATAAAACCGAGTTCTACTAACTTAGCACTGATATGAGTTGATGAAATACTTAGTATTTTTCCTTTGTTTCCTGGGAGTAATTGTGCCAACGTGCGAGTCATATGAACAAATATAGGAAGTAAGCTTTAAAAGCAACTACCTCAAAAATGGTATTTATATGAAATCCTTCATGACGATACGAGCCGTTTGTCGTGTTTTTTGTTGAAGTAAAATTTCTTTACCCGTAACCACTTTATCAATCGTTTCTTGGTTATAGTGACGTATTGTGACCAACTCAAGTCCTTGATTATATTTCAAAATGTACTTTTCACCAAATAATGCTATTAATTTATCGATAAGTGCTTTCTTCTCATCCAATAAAAAGTGAAAACTTACGGCTGAATTTTGCATAATGTGAATTTTCGCGTTCGCAACTGCCAACAAACGAAAAATTTCACTGAGATTTTCCTCAACAATAAAAGAGAAATCTCGAGGTGTAAGCGAAACTAAAATTTGATTTCTTTTAAAAATAAAAGAAGGAATAAGATGGTCTTTTTTAGTTGAGGAT
>VGML01000061.1 GCA_016866415.1 Bacteroidota bacterium
TAATTTATTGCTATTTCTTTTAGCGAGTTGTTTTGTAATAGCTCAGCCAAAACTGTCATTTACAGAATCAAAGTCAATTCTTATTTTAGATGATGAAAATCAAAATGAGAATCAAGTAACCTTGAAAGCGACTTTCACAAACGAAGGAACAAAGAAAATAGGAATGTTATGGACGATTTCTGGAATCAAGGATAAAGATTGGAAATTAGTGAAAGGCACCGAAAAATCGGATCAAATTACAGTCGAGTTCAACAAAGTAGGTGTTTATTCAGTTTCCAATACAGTAACATTTAGTAAAAAAATTACGCTCAAAGATGGTACAACAGAAGATGAAGAAGATGAGATTTCTGTTGAAAAAGAAAATGTGATTACCGTTACCAACAATTTAGATGAATTGACACAAATTCATGCAGATAGTAGTTTTATAAAACTTGTAAAAAAAGCATCTGATTATGTTGTGAAACCAAAATATGCAAATGATCCTACTCCTCATATTTTCTTAGCCAAGGGATATTATGGAATGTATAGAAAAGATCTTAAAGATGTCGCTATTCCTGATCCATTGGATGAAGCAGTAACCTCAACAGCAACGGCAATTGAATTGGATGTTAATGGTATATTTAACATGACCATTCATAAAATTTGGTTGAATAAATTTCAAAATGAAATTGCGAGTATCAATGTATTATTCAATCTTGAAGAAGAAAACAACTATCCTTTATTCTATCAGGGAGACAACGCTGAAAGAAAGACGGAGATAAATGATCAAATGTTGGAAGGTATTGAGCAATATATTTCTATCACAAAAAATCCGTTAGCCGGTAAATTATTAGAAGCTGCAATTCGATTCAACATGAAAGATGTTAAAACTGCAACTGCTATTTGGAAAGAAGAAACGAAAAATTTGTTAGCATTAAGAAGTCTGGATAATTATACTGAAACCGATTTAAAAGTATTGAAAACAGGTATCATACTCAGCGCGCAGATGCTACAGAAAAAGGATAATAATTCTACAGAGGCATGCAAAATGTTAACCAAAGCGAATGAGTGGTTTGGTAAACAAAAAGACTTCTATTCATATTATGAAAAGGAAATGAATAGTTGTCAACCGAAATAAACAATTAGTCTTTAATAAAACAAGTAAAAGGGGATTTAACGATCCCTTTTTTTATTTAATTTCGTTTAAATGAAGAAGATTCCTGCATTTGTTAAAAACAAATACTTTATAACAAGTTTAGCCTTTGCAGTTTATTTTCTATTTCTTGATGACTTAGATATCATAACAATCATAAATCAAAAAAGAAAGCTTTCTAAACTTCAGGACCAGCGAGATTTATTAGCAGATGATCTGAAAGAGACAAAAAACACCTTGAGACGATTGAGAAATATAAATTACCTCGAGGCATATGCGCGCTCACAAAAATTCTTTAAAAAAGATGATGAGGAGATTTTTGTAATTACTTTCGAGGAAAAGAAGGAGAAATAGGAATCTTTCCAATATTTCTATTTGGATAGTAAAACAACAAGATTTGTTCGAAATTATACCCATATTTTGCCATCTCCATTGCTCCTTCTTGACATAATCCCACACCATGTCCAAATCCCCTTCCTGTAATTACCAAAAATTCGCCTTCTTTTTTACAGTTAAAAAAGGTTGACTTCAATTTAAAGGCATCCCTCAAATCTCTCAATGGGATTCCATAAACAGGATCTATATAAAAGGCTTTCCGCTCTTTCTGTTCAAAATTTACAGCCAAGCTATAACTCAGAGAATCCCATGAGGGAAAATTGTATTTACTTTCTATGAAAGAAAACCAATCTTTCAGAGGAATTTTTTTTGTCCACATTGCTTGGAATGTGTGAACACAAAAAGTATCTTTAAAACTTGAAAAACCTTCCATTTTTTGATTCCAAACTAAGTCGGGTTCACAAGTTTGCCCGCCACAATTCGCATGAAAAAAGGTTGAGGCTAACTGATTTATTGAATCAAATAAAATAATTTGCCTTGTATATTTCACGGCAGTATCAATTAAACTCGATTGATTTCGTTTGTGTAAATAAGCTTGACAATGTGTCCCATCACACAAATTAAAACCAGATGATTGGTGTTTATTCCAATATTTTACCGCATAAGTCCTACTTATAATTGCTTGCACTTTGTAATATTCAGTTTTTTGCCCTGGCCCCGCCTCTGATTCAACAACACCCTCTAAATAATTCTCGAGGTCAATTTCATTAACGATCTCCAAATATCCATTTTTCGACTGAACAGTGAAATCACTTTCATATAATCGCGACTTTAAATTTGGTCGAATCGGTTTCGTTTCCAAGAAATTTTCATTTTTTTCCGCAACAAAATTGATCTCCGAATAACGATTAAGGAAATTCCCATTTAAAATAACATCTATTAAATTATTATTGATTTTCATTTCAATAATATCTTTTGTTGATGCATTGTAAATTAAATTCGTGTCAGAAAAAACGAAATAATTACCGTTCTTGGGAGTAAATTTGACATTACTTATTTTTTGTGAATTGTACAAACCAATTCGAATCTTTTGCGCCTTGTTTAGGGTGCAAAATGATAATAAAACTAATATCAAACTAAGCCGAAACATTTTTTAATTAATCTTACTAAATTCGCACCAAATTTTTTCAGCTACTCGTTTTGAGGATCCATTTTGTCCCAAAAGGTGAATTAGTTGATCGTAATCACTTAGCATTTTTTCACGCTTTTGAGAATTATCGTTAATTGATTTAAGCTCATTTACAATCTGTTCTGAATTACATTCATTTTGAATAAGTTCGCGAACGACTTCTTTATCAAGTATCAAATTAACAAGTGAAATAAACTTGATTTTCACAAGCATTCGTGCTATCAAATAGGACATGCTAGAACTTTTGTAACAAACAACTTGAGGAACACGAAATAAAGCTGTTTCGAGAGTAGCGGTTCCTGAAGTGACAATGGCTATTTCAGCACTATTCAATAATTTATACGTTTCGTTTTCAACAAATCGAACATCATTCGAAGCGTATTTCAAATAGTAACTCATTGGTAAATTTGGCGCACAAGCCACAATTGTTTCGAAGTTGGGAAAATGTTTGGCTGCTTCGAGCATAATTGGCAACTTTCGTTCAATCTCTTGTTTTCTGCTTCCAGGAAGAATTGCCAAAATTGGTTTTTCAGATCTAAGCTTATTTTCTTCTATTTTATTAAAACGTGTAATCTCATCTAGTAAAGGATGTCCACAATATTCCACATCTACATGAAATTTTTTGTAAAAAATAGGTTCAAACGGTAGTATGGTATACATTTTTGTAACATTTTCCTTGATTTGATAGATTCGAGATTGTTTCCAAGCCCAAATTTGTGGTGAAATATAATAAGCTACTGGAATACCTTCCTTTTTTGCCCACTTGGCAATCCTTAAATTAAAACCTGGGTAGTCAACTAGAATCAAAAAATCTGGTTTAAACTCTAAAATTTGACTTTTACATTGCTTAAAGTTTCTTAAAATGGTTCCTAAATTCAAAACAACCTCCTTGAAACCCATGAATGCCAATTCGGAGATGTGTTTTCTAATTTTTACGCCTTCTTTTATCATTCGATCACCACCCCATCCCAAAAATTCTATATTCTTTTCAATTAAATTCATTTCGTGAATTAGGTTGGCAGCATGTAAGTCTCCTGAAGCTTCTCCTGTTATCACAAAAATACTTGTCTTCGAATTCACTTGATGATGTTTATATAAATCATATATGGAGCATACAACAATAAACCAATGATGATTCCTTTGGTATATTCGTATTTTTCACGATTTAAAAAAATATAAAACCAAATTAAATTTGAAATCATTGCCAATGACAAATACTTACTTTGAAACTCAGTGTAATATGTAAATTGTGACCAAAAGTAGCCAAAACTAAAACCTGATGAAATAGACATTATCAAAAGAACTACTGGTAGAAAAACAACTGGAGAGGTAACTCCTATTAACAAACCAAGTGAATTTTCTCTATTCCAATTTAGTTTCATAATTTCCAATTTTCAAAATGAGTAATTTCATTGTAAGCTGTCAAATCATATAAAGTAGGCACAACACTTATGTATCCTTCTTTGAGAGCGTGTAAATCTGTATCCGGTCTTTTATCAACATCAGAAAAATCGCCTGTTAACCAAAAATAGGTTCTTCCGAATTGATCAAGTCTTTTATCAAAACGATCAGCCCAAAAAGCATGGGCTTGCTTACAAATTTTAAATCCCTTTATTTCAGATTGATTCAGTTTTGGTACATTAACGTTTAAACATACTCCTTTAGAAAACTCCAAATTCAGGGCTTTATCAATAAGTAACGCAGCATAATATTTAGTTGCTGAAAAATCAGCGTCCGGTTCATAATCAGCCAAGGAAAATCCAATTGAAGAAATCCCTTCCATTGCGCCCTCAATAGCAGCGGACATTGTACCTGAATACAATACATTCGTTGAAGAATTTTCACCATGATTTACACCAGACAAAATAAGATCTGGCTTTCGATGTAATACCTCATAAATGGCAAGTTTCACGCAATCGACAGGAGTCCCGGAACATGAATAAGCTTCAATTTCACCAAATAAATCAATTTTATTCAACCGAAGTGGATGATTAATCGTAATCGCATGCCCCATGCCTGATTGAGGTTTATCTGGGGCGACAACAACTACCTTTCCAAAACGCGATGCAACTTCAGCTAACGCATGAATTCCTTTGGCTGAAACACCATCGTCGTTCGTTACTAAAATTAATTTATCCTTACTCAAAGTTGAAATTTGGAATTCAAAATTAAATTAAAATAACGCATTAATATTTACTTTTATCGTTACATATGAACAATTTGAAATTAATAACCGAAAAACAAAAATTATGCTTTTGTATGGTTTCGGTGGCTCCATTGAGAAATGATTCCAACGACAGCGCTGAAATTGTTTCTCAACTCCTATTTGGTGAACCGGTTGAAGTAGTATTTTTTAGCGAACCTTGGGTTAAAATAAGAACAATTCTTGATGGTTATGAAGGTTTTATGGATATTAAACATTTACTACCATTAACAGAAAAAGAGTTTAAAAAATGGCTAAATGAATTCTCATATCAACGAGAATTTACCAAGTTAATTACTACACCTTGGGGGAAGCAACTCACCTCTCAAGGAAGTCTCATATCGAATGAGGAAAACTTTAAAATCGGTGAATTTATTTTTTCTCAACAAGTAGAAGAAAAAATAGAAAGAAAATCACCAATTGAAATGGCGAAAGAATTATTGAATGTTCCTTATTTGTGGGGAGGAAAAAGTGTTTATGGTATTGATTGTTCAGGATTTGTTCAACTCATTTTCAGACTTTACGATTTTAATCTTCCGCGAGACGCATACCAACAAGCTGAAATTGGTGAACTTATTGAATTTCAAGATTCTAAACCAGGCGATCTTGCCTATTTCATGAACAAATCCGGTAAAATTATTCATGTAGGTATCCTAATTGAAAATTCAAATATCATTCATGCATCTGGAAGAATTCGAATCGATGAACTATCTGAATCTGGAATTTATAACGCTGATTATTATAAAGAAACACATCAAATACACAGTATAAAACGTATTCTGAATCACACCTAATTATTGATTTTTAACCTTCGATTGGACATTTTTTCAGATATTTGCAGACAACACTTAACTAATGAAAATATTAATTACAGGAGGAGCAGGATTTATAGGAAGTAATTTAGCTAAGAGATTAGTTGATGACAAGCATGAAGTTGTCGTTCTAGATTCGCTTTTACGGGGAAATAAACTTGATAAAGACACATTTTCCAAGATTAAATTCATCAAGGGAGATATAAGAAGCCGTCAACTCGTTTTGGACGCATCGAAAGGTTGTGATGTAATTTATCACTTTTCTGCTGTTTTGGGAGTCGATATTGTCGCTGACAATCCTGTTGAAACGATGGATGTAGAAGTTATCGGGACAAGAAATATCATTGAAGCTGCGGAGGCGAATAACGTCAAACATATATTATACGCCTCAACAAGTGGAATCTACAGTCATTCTGCCATTGTAAAAAATGCGCTAACTGAAGAAGTTTTGGTTGATCCACGAACATCCTATGCGATGGCCAAACGATACAATGAAATTTACCTCGCTTCTCATCACGAAGAAAAAGGCATTAATGTAATTTCTCTTCGCTTCTTTAACGTTTATGGATGGAATCAAGACAACCGAATGGTGGTTCCTCGATTTTTTGAACAAGCTATTGCAAACGAACCAATTACAGTTTTTGGTACTGGTAATCAAACGCGCGACTTCACATACATAGATGATACTGTAGAAGCGTGTGTGAGATTAATGGGAATTAAAGGTTGTCACATAATTAATATTGCCAACGAAGCAGAATGGTGTATTACAGATTTAGCAAATGAAATTAAATCCATAACAAATTCCAATTCAGAAATCATTTATATCGAAGCCCCGAAGAAAAGATATGATTATGAAGTTGAGCGTCGCGTTGGAAGTTCACAAAAACTAAGCGAGCTAGCAAAATATAAACCGTTAACCAATTTAAGAACTGGATTAGAAAAAATATATTCTATCAATTACGCTAAATAAAAAATTATACAATGGCAAAGGACTTACGAGTTTTTGAATTAATTGAACAAGAAAGAAATCGTCAATTACATGGTATTGAATTGATTGCATCGGAAAATTTTGTCAGCGAACAAGTGATGCAAGCCATGGGAAGTGTTTTAACTAATAAATACGCAGAAGGACTTCCGGGTAAAAGATATTATGGCGGTTGTGAAGTGGTTGATCAAGTTGAGCAACTTGCAATCGATCGTCTTTGCGAATTATTTGGAGCAACGTGGGCAAATGTTCAGCCACACTCCGGAGCACAAGCAAATGCAGCGGTATTTTTAGCTTGTCTAAATCCAGGTGATAACATCCTTGGTTTTGATTTATCTCACGGAGGACACTTAACGCATGGTTCACCTGTGAATTTCTCAGGCAAATTATACAAACCTCATTTTTATGGCGTTTCAAAAGAAACAGGATACATTGATTATGATGCGATGGAAGCTAAAGCCCGAGAGGTCAAACCAAAAATGATTATTTGTGGTGCTTCCGCCTATTCAAGAGATTGGGATTATGCACGAATCAGAAAAGTTGCTGATGAAGTTGGAGCCTTAGTTTTAGCTGACATTTCTCATCCAGCAGGACTTATTGCAGCAAAAATCTTGAATGATCCATTGGAACATTGTCACATTGTAACGACTACAACTCACAAAACTTTGCGCGGGCCTCGTGGTGGAATTATAATGATGCGCCACAATTTTGAAAATCCGTTTGGATTGAAATGGAATAATGGAAACTTGAAATCTATGGGAGCTTTGTTAGATGCTGCAGTTTTCCCTGGAATTCAAGGAGGGCCTTTAGAGCATGTAATCGCCGCGAAAGCAGTTGCTTTTGGTGAGGCATTGGATCCTTCTTACAAGACCTACATGTCCCAAGTTCAAACAAATGCCCGAATTATGGCAGAGGAATTTGTGAAATTAGGATACACCATCATTTCAGGTGGAACAGATAATCACAGTATGCTGATTGACTTACGTTCAAAAGGACTTAACGGAAAAGATGCTGAAAACACGTTGGTTAAAGCTGATATTACAGTAAACAAAAACATGGTTCCTTTTGACACTGAATCACCGTTTGTGACATCTGGAATTCGTGTTGGAACACCAGCAATTACCTCTCGAGGCGTAAAAGAAAATGAAATTCCAGCAATAGTTGCATTGATTGACAGAGCTTTGATGAATAAAGACAATGAATCTGAGATCGAAAAAATCCGAAAAGATGTCAATTCATTAATGTCTAACAGACCTCTATTTGCTTGGTAAAATGAGATTTGAAACGAAAAGAGATAAGACATTTCCTATTATTTTTCTTTTTGTTTTTATTCTTTATTCAGGAATAGCTTCCTATTCGATAATTGCTGAAAACGATTCTTCCGTCATTTGGCCTTTTTCAGGGGTATTATTGTTCTTAGCGCTTCTATTCTATCTCATTTTTAAAAACACCTATTTTGTTTTTGAGGAAAATCAATTGGTATGCAGAAGTCTGTTTTTCAAGCGAATCATTCCATATTCAACGATCCGAAAGATTGAAAAACAAAAAGGTCTATATGCTGGCCTAAAAATGTCAACTGCATGGAAAGGACTGGTTATTCACTACAATAAATACGATGAACTGCTTATTTCACCTGAACGAGAGGAAGAATTTATTTTGGAATTAGAATCGCGAGTTAGATAATTTTAATCAGTTCTTTTGTAAAATATAATTATCAAACAAAATAAAAAGATAAATTTGCGATTAATTTTTTCAAAGCCTCAAACTTTTTGAACTTTGCGAAGATTTAAACGTTAGATTGAGTAATTTAGAAACCAATTATGGAGCAGGCATCAACAAGTTCAAATTACATTCCGCTAATTCTTCAGATTATCGTTGCCTTGGGATTTGTGGTTTTCACACTTTTCGTGACTCACATCTTAATGCCTCGGATTAAATCAAAAAAGAAAGACGCCAACTTCGAATGTGGTATTGAATCTGAAGGAAACGCTCGATTTCCAGTTTCTATTCGTTACTTCATGACAGCTATTCTTTTTGTTTTGTTCGACGTAGAAGTTATTTTCTTCTATCCATACGCTGTCAATTTCAAAGAATTAAAATTAGAAGGACTACTTGCAGTTATTATGTTTGTAGCATTTTTTCTTGTTGGTTTCATTTACATTAGAAAAAAAGGAGCACTAGAATGGGAAAAATAGAAGATCTTGAAGTTATCAACGGGGAAGGTTATCAATTAACAACCCTTGATAAAGCAATCGGTTTGGCGAGAGCCAACTCTGTTTGGCCTTTACCTTTCGCCACTTCTTGTTGCGGAATTGAGTTCATGGCAACAATGGGAAGTGCTTATGACTTGTCTCGATTTGGAATGGAACGACTTTCATTTTCACCAAGACAAGCAGATCTGTTAATTGTTGCTGGAACGATTTCTAAAAAACTAGGTCCGGTTTTGAAACAAGTTTACGAGCAAATGTCTGAGCCGAAATGGGTTCTTTCTGTCGGAGCTTGCGCTTCCTCAGGGGGGATTTTTGATACATACAGCGTACTTCAAGGGATTGACAGAATCATTCCTGTAGATGTATACGTTCCAGGATGTCCGCCAAGACCAGAGCAAATTATAGATGGTGTTATGAACATCCATAAATTGGTAAAACACGAGTCTTCAAGAAGAAGATACAGTGAAGAATACCAACATTTGTTGAGTAATTACGGTATAGAAACCAAAGAAACGGATGATGCTAAATAATGAGGCAATTTTAAATCGAATCAACGAAAATTACGGTTCGGAAGTCGTAAGTTCAGAAGAAAATTTTGGTATTTTAATACTAGAAATCAAATCTGAAAAAATTCACGAAATCATTAGTTGGTTAAATCGCGATGAGATTTTAGCTTGTTCATTCTTAACGCTTCTGGGTGGTGTTCATTATCCGGATGACAAAGGAAGAGAACTCGCTGTTGTTTATCATTTACACAGTTGGACAAACAATTTCAGACTGCGTTTAAAAGTTTTTTTACATGCCGAAAATCCAAGCATTCGTTCAATCGTTGATATATACAACGGAGCGAATTGGATGGAACGTGAAACGTATGACTTCTTCGGAATCAATTTCGAAGGTCACCCTGATTTGAGAAGAATTTTGAATATGGATTCGATGGACTATTTTCCTATGCGAAAAGAGCACGTCCTAGAAGATGCCACAAGAGAAGATAAAGACGATCGCTTCTTCGGAAGATAAATTTTTGACTATGAGTGAAATCACAGAAAATAACGTAGCATATAAGTCCAAAGAAACGATTGACGGAAATTATGCGACCATTAATTTTGGTCCTACGCACCCTGCTACACATGGTATTTTTCAAAATGTCCTTAAAGTAGATGGTGAAAAAATCATTTCTTCTGAACAAACAGTAGGTTACATTCACAGAGCTTTTGAAAAGTTAGCTGAACGACGTCCATTCAATCAAATTACGCCTATTACAGACCGTTTAAATTATTGCTCTTCACCAATAAATAACATGGGTTGGCACATGACGGTTGAAAAATTGATTCAAGCTGACATTCCAAAACGAGTTCAATACATGCGTGTGATTATCATGGAATTGGCTCGAATTGCTGATCACTTGATTTGTAATTCAGTTATCGGCGTTGATACTGGAGCACTAACAAGTTTCTTCTATCCTTTCTCGGAAAGAGAAAAAATTTATGAAATGTATGAAGAAGTTTGTGGAGCGCGTTTGACAACAAATATCGGTCGAATCGGTGGTTTCGAAAGAGACTTCTCCCCTACTTTTCATGAAAAATTAAAGAGTTTCCTAAAAACC